>DFFY01000007.1:7816-11978 GCA_002371115.1 Bacteroidales bacterium UBA3764 | reverse complement strand
TTTCCTTGGAGTCCACCGGGTGCATTTTACCATCATACACGTACACGCGGATATCGCGGGCGTAGGAACCGGTAAGCGGACCTTCTTCCATCTTGCTCTTGATACCCTTCAGGATAGCGGGCATGAAGGAAAGGTCGATGGAACCACCCACAACGCAGTTGTAGAATTCCAGCTTGCCGCCCCACTCCAGGTCCGTAATGTCCTGGCTCTTGAAGTTGAACACAACGTCCTTGCCGTCAATCTTGAAGTTCTTGGGGGCTTCCTGGCCTTCCACGTAGGGGCAAACCAGCAGATGCACCTCACCGAACTGACCGGCGCCGCCGGACTGTTTCTTGTGACGATACTGGGCCGTGGCAATTTTGGTGATGGTCTCGCGGTAGGGCACCTTGGGAGCGTAGAGCTCGATGTTCTGCTTGAACTCATTGGTGACTCTCCACTTCACGTAGTTGATGTGCTGCTCACCCATACCGGTAAGGATGGTCTGGCGCAGTTCCTTGGAATATTCCACGCCAATGGTGGGATCCTGGGCGGCAATCTTGTTGAGGGCGTCGCCCACCTTGGCTTCGTCGTTCTTGTCCACGGCCTTCACGGCGCAGCGGTACTTGGCATCCGGGAACACCATGTGCTTGATGGCCTCCACGCCATTCTGGGCCAGGGTGACGTCCGTCTTGCCGGCCTTGAGCTTCATGACGCAGCCAATGTCACCGGCCGCAATCTGGGACACTTTCTCCTTCTTGGAGCCCGCCACGGCGTAAATGGCGCTCAGGCGCTCACTGTTGCCGGTTTCCGGGTTGATGAGGTCTGCGCCCTCGTTGAGGGTACCGCTCATCACCTTGAAGTAGGAAACCTCACCCAGGTGCTGCTCCACGGAAGTCTTGAAGATGAACAGGGCCACGGGGCCGGCAGGGTCGCACTTGATGGTGCCGCCGTCCACGGTGGGCTCTTCCTTGCCGAAAGGTGAAGGAACCACGTTCACGGTGAATTCCATGAGGCGTTTTACGCCCAGGTCCTCCTTGGCGGCCACGCAGAACACAGGGATGGTTTCACCCTTCTGCAGGCCCAGGCGCAGACCTTCGCGAATCTCGTCCGTGGTGAGTTCCATGGTTTCGAAGAACTTCTCCATGAGCTCGTCGGAACCCTCGGCAGCCTTCTCCATGAGTTCTGCGCGCAGTTCCTCGGCTTCGTCGGCATAGGCGGCGGGGATGTCCAGTTCCTCGTTCTTCCGGTTGTAATATTTCATGGTGATGATGTCCACGAAGCCCTCCAGGCCGGCGCCGGGGTTCACCGGGAACTGACACAGGGCGGCCTTTTTGCCGAACTCCTCGTGGATGGCATTGCGCACGCCTTCCCAGTTGGCCTTGTCATGGTCCAGTTGGTTCACGGCGATGACCATGGGAATGCCGTACTGGTCTGCGTAGCGGGCAAACAGGGTGGTTCCCACCTCGATGCCGGCCGTTCCGTTCATGACCATAATCGCCGCATCCACCACCTTGAAGGCTGCCAGGGCGCCGCCGGAGAAGTCGTCGGAACCGGGAGCGTCGATGAAGTTGATCTTGCAGCCGCCAAATTCTGCGTACAGCGGCGTGGCGTTGATGGACTTCTGGTTGGTCTGCTCAAACTCGGTGTTGTCCGACACGGTGTTTTTGTCTTCCACGGTGCCACGACGGTCGATGACCTTGCCTTCAAACAGCATGGCTTCCGACAGGGTGGTTTTGCCGCTGTGGGGAGCGCCGATAAGGACAATGTTGCGGATGTTTTTTGTTGTGTAAGTTTTCATTGGTGTTATTAAATTATTGCAAATTTCTGTCGCAGTCTGCAAATTTAGGAATTTTAGCCTAAAAAGCAATAGTTATCGCTTGGAAATGCGCCAAATGAACCAGGCCGATGCCAGCAGCCCCACCGCCACCGCCACCACGGAAGCCTCGGCACCAAAAACGCCGCCGGTGAGCCAGCCGCTCCCCTGTACCTGCGCATGCAGCAGGCTCTCCCCCGCCTCCTGGCCGGACACGGCAAAACCAAAAATATTGCCCTGGGAGTAGTTCCAGGCCCAATGGATGCCAATGGGCAGCCACAGCGTCCCGGACCATTTGTACGCCGCGCCCAGCAGCACGCCGGCCTCAAGGGCAATGGCAGCACTGCTCCATAGCGTTGCGCCCGGATTGGTGATATGGAGTATGCCAAAGACCACGGCCGATACCCCGAGGGCCCACCCAAAGCCCCACTTCCCGTCTATCCAGCGGAACAGTACGCCCCGGAACAGAATCTCCTCACCCACCGCCACAATGGCAAAATAGCAGAACATGCTCACCAGTTCCTTGGCCGATGCCCCCCAGCCGGTAATGGCATATCCGCCCAGGAGCGCCATGATGCCCGTTACCACGCAAAAATACCCCAGGCCGATTCCCAGCCCCAGGCCCGTGTGCGCGGCCAGCTTGTTCAGGGGCAGGTCCTGCGGTTTGGCGCCCTCGAACCAGCGGACGAAACGGGCGTAAATCCACACCATGGCAGCAGCCACCAGCAGGCACAGCGCGCTGTACACCCAGCCGTGCTGCGCCACATTCACGCATTGGGCCACCCCATACATGAGCAGGGAAAGGATTAAGCCCGCCACCAGCAGGCCCAACCATTTCCAAAAAGACTTTTCTTTAATCATGCGTGCAAAATTAACGAATTCTCTCCAATTCATCCTCATTTTGGCCCCAAAACAAGGACGAGAGGCGTATTTTGGCCTCCCCATCCTTAAAAAAGGCCAAAAACAAGGACGAGAGGGGCAAAAACCGGCTCTCATCCTTAAAATTGGGCTAAAATGAGGACGAGGGCAAAAAATTGTGTATTTTTGTGCCTGTGAAACCGAATTTGAAGGCATATTGCGAGGCCGGAAGGCTGGAGGCGGGCTGCGACGAGGCCGGGCGCGGGCCGCTGGCGGGGCCGGTGTACTGCGCCGCCGTCATCCTGCCGCCAGACTTTTTCCACCCGCTGCTGAACGACTCCAAGCAGATGACGCAGAAGGCCCGCGAGGAGCTGCGGCCCATTATCGAACAGGAATCCATTGCCTGGGCGGTGGAGGCGGTATCGGCCCGGGAAATTGACCAGCTCAACATTCTGTGGGCGTCCGTGACGGGGATGCAGCGGGCGGTACTGCGCCTGGAGCCCAAGCCGGATTTTCTCCTTGTCGATGGCAACAAATTCCGTCCCTTCGGCCCGTATGGCTTTGGCGACTACCGTACGGTGGTGCACGGAGATGCCACTTACGCCAGCATTGCGGCGGCATCGGTCCTGGCCAAAACCTACCGGGACGATTTCATGCGCCAGCTGGCCCTGGAATACCCCCTGTACGGCTGGGACCGCAACATGGGCTACCCCACCGCCGAGCACATAGAAGCCATCCGGCGCCACGGCTACACCCCCTGGCACCGGAAGTCTTTCCATGTGAAGGAGCTGGAGCCCTCCCTCTTTTAACGTTCCTGTCCTTCCAAGGCCGCCTTTCTGTCATTCCGAGGCCGAAGGCCGAGTGAATCTCATTCATTTTGCCTATCTTTGTACAAATTTGTACAAGTATGAAACGAATCCTTGCCATCCTGGCCGGGCTTGCCATCACGGTGAGCGCCATGGCCGACGAAGGAATGTGGCTCCTGCCCCTCCTGAAACAACTGAACGGGAAAGACCTCAAGGCCGCCGGCTGCAAGCTGAGCCCGGAGGAAATCTACTCCATCAACAAGACTTCCCTCAAAGACGCCATCGTCCACTTTGGCGGCGGCTGCACCGGTGAAATGATATCGGCCCAAGGCCTCCTGGTCACCAACCACCACTGCGGCTACAGCAGCATCCAGGGCCTGTCCACCGACGAGCACAACTACCTCATGGACGGCTACTGGGCCAAGAACTTTGGCGAGGAAATCCCCTGCCCCGGCCTCAGCGTCACCTTCCTGGTGAGCATGGAGGACGTGACCAAGGTCGTTGAGGAAGGCACCATCTCGGAAGAGGCGCTGCAGAAGGCCGCCGAAGACGCCAACCCCGGCTGCCGCGTCACCGTAACGGGTTTTTACAACGACAACGTGCACTATGTAATTGTGTACAGGACTTATACGGACGTACGTTTTGTGGGCGCTCCCCCGGCATCCATGGGCAAGTTCGGCGGCGAGACCGACAACTGGATGTGGCC
>DFFY01000007.1:6209-7747 GCA_002371115.1 Bacteroidales bacterium UBA3764 | reverse complement strand
CACCTGCGACTTCTCCATGTTCCGTGTCTATGCCGGCAAGGACAACCTGCCTGCCGAGTACAGCGAGGAGAACGTCCCCTACCAGCCTGCCCGCAGCCTCAAGATTGCCACCAAGGGCGTGAAGGAAGGCGACTACACCATGATTATGGGCTATCCGGGCCGCACGCAGCGCTACCAGACGGCCGCCCAGCTTAACAGCATGATTGAGAACAACCGCATCCGCATTGATGCCCGCACCATCCGCCAGGACATCATGTGGGAGCAGATGGTGGCCGACCCGTCCGTCCGCCTCAAATATGCCGACAAATACGCTTCCTCCGCCAACGGCTGGAAGAAGTGGCAGGGTGAGGAGCTGGCCTTCGAGGCCCTCAACATCATCGGCCGGGAAGAGCAGAAAGAGGCCAAGCTGAAAGCCTGGATTGAGGCATCGCCGGAGCGCAAGGCCCTGTACGGGGACCCGGTGGCGGAGATTGCCAAGACGGTGAAGAAGAACGCCGCCGCCAACAGCGCTGCGAACCGCATCATCGAAGGCCCTTATCAGATTGAGCTGATGCAGTTTGCGACGGCCGTCAACGGCTTGTACGGACGCGCCCTGCAACAGGGCAAGGACTCCGTGGCCGCCCTCTCCGAAGCCCGCGAACAGGTGCGCGAGGAGTATCGGGACTATGTGGTTTCCATCGACAAGAAAACAGCCGTGGCACTGCTGGAGCATTATCGTGCCACCGCCGACACCGCCAACTACTTGAAGATTGGCGGGCGCGATTTTGCCACCCTGGACATTCCCGCCTACGTGGAAGAGCTCTTTGCTAACAGCGTATATACGTCCGAGGAAAAAATGATGGCCGCTACCGCCGAGCAGCTCAAGAATGACCCGGCCGCCGAGCTGGGAGGCGCCGTGATTGCCGCCCTCATGCCGCCCTACATGGCCCTGTACGCCACGGAGGACCCGGCCTTCGACCTGGCCCGCAAACACTTTGCCGCCGCCCTGCTGGAATGGCAGAAAGGACAGGCCCTGTACCCGGATGCCAACTCAACCATGCGCCTCACCTACGGCCATGTGCTGCCTTACAGCCCCAAGGACGCCCTGGTGTACAAGTACTACACCACCGCCAAGGGCCTGCTGGAGAAAGAGAACCCGGAAGACCCCGAGTTCGTGCTGCCTGCCGGAATCAAGGCGCTGCTGGAGGCCGGTGACTATGGCCGTTGGGCCGATGCCGACGGCACCCTCCACACCTGTTTCCTCACCAACAACGACATCACGGGCGGCAACTCCGGCTCCCCGGTGCTGGATGCGAAGGGCAACCTGATTGGCCTGGCTTTTGACGGCAACTGGGAGAGCATGAGCTCCGACGTCATGTTCGAGCCAGACCTCCAGCGCTGCATCTGCGTGGACATCCGCTACGTCCTCTGGCTGGTGGAGAAATACGGCGGCGCTTCCAACATTATTGACGAACTCAGCTTCGCGAAGTAATTGCCGCTGGTCGGTAAGCAATTGACGCACAGTACTTTACGCATAATCCTCGGCTCTTTTTGCGCCG
>DFFY01000007.1:0-6166 GCA_002371115.1 Bacteroidales bacterium UBA3764 | reverse complement strand
GCTCTTTTTGCGCCGAGGATTTTCTGTATTTTGCTGATTTGTAGGTGATTATTGGCCAGTGGGAAAGGAGACGGAAAAGGGATGGGAGAGACTTGATTGGAAAGTCTGCCAATTATTTTGTACTTTTGCATACCCAAATGAAAGCACATGAACGAGAAAGAAATCTTGCAGTGGCTGCAGGAGGTGCAGCATCCGGCCAAGGAGGACCAGAATGTGGTGGCCCTGGGGCTGGTGGAAAAGATAGACCTGGCCGATAACGCCGTCCGCGTGACGCTGGGCTTCCCCAAGCGTCCGGACCCGCTCAAGAACTACCTGGTGGGGGCCGTGCAGGCCTGCCTGTACAGGCATTTACCCGGCGGCACGGAGATTCAGGTGGATACCGTGGTAAAAGAACCGGCCAAAGCGGCGCCCAAGGGCATCGAGTTCAACCTGGAGCAGCTGCGGGAGGTGAGCCACATCATTGGCATCGCCTCCGGAAAAGGCGGCGTGGGCAAAAGCACCGTCACCGTGAACCTGGCCGTGGCGCTGGCCCGCCTGGGCTACCGGGTAGGCGTGGCCGATGCCGACGTGTACGGCCCCTCCATCCCCACCATGACGGGGACGGAGGACGTCACCATTGAGATGGAAGGCGAGGACGAGAACACCAACCTGTTCATCCCGGTGGAGAAATACGGCGTGAAGTGGCTCTCCGTGGGGCACGTGTCCCAGGCCGGGCAGGCGCTCATCTGGCGCGGTCCCATGGCCTCCACCGCCCTCAAGCAGATTATCCTGCAAACCGCCTGGGGCCCGCTGGATTTCCTGCTCATCGACATGCCTCCGGGAACCGGTGACATTCACATTTCCCTCATTGGCGATGTCCCCATGACCGGCGCCGTAATTGTGACCACCCCGCAGGCCGTGGCCCTGTCCGACGTTCTCCGCGGCGTGAACATGTTCCGCAATCCGCAGGTGAACAAGCCCATCCTGGGCCTGGTGGAGAACATGTCCTGGTTCACCCCGGCCGCCCATCCCGAGGAGAAGTACTACCTCTTTGGGAAAGACGGCGGCAGCCAGATGGCCCACAATCTGGACATCCCTTTCCTGGGACAGATACCCTTGGTGCAGGACATCCGCGAGGGAGCGGACAACGGCGAGCCCGTGGCCCTGCTCAACCGTCCGGACTCCCAGGCTTTCCTGGACCTGGCCGGAAAAGTGGCCGCCAGCGTATAGATTGGGCTCACTGTCGATCAGCATCGGCCCGCAGACCAGCTGGCTTGCAACACATTGATTCTAAATAGATTACGCATATTCCTCGGCTCTTTTTGCGCCGAGGAATATAAGTAATTAACTGATTATCAGGCGCTTACCGACCAGCATGAAGCAAAGGGGGCGCCTGGTCAATAACAGCCTGATTACCACGCACTTATGAATAATCCTCGGCGCAAAAGGGGCCGAGGATTTCAAGCAAAAAGCTGAGCATCAAATGGTTATTGACCAGCGGCTTGTAGGGGAAGCGCAGTGGCTACAACTCCTTCTGCGGGGCCGGGGCGCTCCTCAGGAAGGTGAGGGGCAGGACGATGGCAGCCACAAGGAGCAGCAGGAGGGTCAGGGAGGCCACGCGAGAGATGGTGGCGCCCACACGGTAGCTGTCCGGGAGGAAGGTCATCACCAGCTGGTGGGAACCGGCGGGGAGAAGGGCCGCGCGGAGGGTCCAGTCGGCCCGGAAGAGCGGCAGCTCCACGGGGGCCGATGCCGCCCCGTCCTCCGGCAACAGGGTAAGTTTCCAGCCGTTGGGGTAGTAGATTTCGCTGAACACGGCCACGCGGTCGGTGGCGGCGGTGTACTGGTAGTGAAGCTCGTTGGGGGCGTAGGAGGTGAGGGTGATTACGTCCGCGGCGGGAGATACGCTCGCTTCGCTCGGTATGACAGAAGAAGGACTCGGTATGACAGAAGAAGAACTCGGTATAGCAGAACTGACCACGGCCTGGTGGCGGAGGTCCACAGCGCCCAGAAGGGCAATCTCCTCGTCCGGGCCCGAAGCCTTCACCAGAGAATCCACGAACCAGGCGGCGCCAAAAGCCGCATCATTTACCAGCGGCGGATAGTTGCCGTCCATCACCACGTAGCGGGTGTTCAGGGCGTTGAGCACCGGAGTGCCGGCCGCCATCCACGCCTCCACGGCCTCCAGGGAATCGGCCTTTTGCAACAGTCCGTACAGACCGTTGATTTCCTGTGTCAGATAATGTTCGATGAGGTCCTGGTACCGCTGCAACTTGGCCGGCGAGTAACCGCCCACGCTCTTGTGGTGGTACGACGGAACGGAGGAGTTGAACACATTCACAGTGAGGTCCAGCACGCGGTACTGCGGGTCTTTGTCGGCCTTGATCATCTGGTCCACGGGCCGTTCCGCGAAGGGTTTGCCAAAGTCGCGCGGCGTGGTGAAATGGTCTGCGTTCAAGTAGCGCCTGCCCACCATGAACAGGTTGGCGGCGCTGAGCACACAGATGCACATGGCCGCCAGCCATTTGCGTCCGAATCCGGCTTTGGCATCCTCCTTGGCAAGACAGGCCCACAGAAGCAACAGGGCCGATACCCCGATGAGCGCCAGCGCCATAAGGGAATCGGCACGGAAAAGGGCGATACGGTCCTGCACCAGCGCCTCCACCAGCACGTCCTGCATGCCGCCGTCGGAGGGCCCTTCAAACGTGCCGAAGAGGCTGGGCACCAGCACGCACAGCAGCGAAAAGCCGCCGGTAATGCCCAGCGACCACCAGAATGCCTTGAGAAAGCGTTTCCGCTCATATTCGCCCCGGACAATGCGGTCCAGCGTCACAAAGCCCAGCACCGGCAGCGTCACTTGCAGCACCACCAGTGCCATGGACACCGTGCGGAACTTGTTATAGAGCGGCAACACCTTGAAACAGAGCGCCGTAAACGCCATGAAATGACTGCCCACCGCCATGAGCACCGCTATCAGCGTGGCCACCAGCAGCCACCATTTTTCGCGCCCGCGGTACAGGCCTAAGCCCAGCACAAAGAGGAACACGGAAATGGCCCCCATGTACATGGGACCAGCGGTAAACGGCTGCGGGCCCCAGTACAGCGGCAGCTGTTTGGCCGTCTCCTTCAGGTTCTTCTGTCCCGCCCGGCGCAGCAGCTTGATGGTCTCCGACTTCTCCGGATTCACGGCCCCTGCCGATGCCCCTCCGTTGAAATCCGGAATCATGAGGTTGGGCAGTTCCTCCCAGCCGTAGCTCCACGCGGTGGCATAGCCCAGGTCCAGGCCGCCGGCATTGGCGCCTTCCTTGGACAGCTCGGACCCGCCGCGCATGGTCTGCGGCGTATATTTGGCGAGCGGCAGCAGCTTGTTCACATTGGTGGCAATGCCCGCGCTTCCCAGCACCAATAACAGGGCCGATGCCACTAAAAACGGCTTCCAAGCCTTTGTGCGGATGGTATGCACCAGTTCCACCAGGGCATACAGCAGCACCAGGATGGCCAGGTAGTAGGTGATTTGCTGGTGGTTGGCCTTGATTTGCAGGGAGAGCGCCAGGCCGAAAAGAACCGCGCCGAGAAGTGTTTTCCAGAAAGATTCTTCGCTTCGCTCAGAATGACAAGTTCGCTCAGAATGACAAGAACGGTAGGTGTACACCAGCGCGGCGAGGACCCAGGGCATGAAGGCGATGGCCTGCATTTTGGTGTTGTGCCCCACCTGGATAATCTGGAAATTGTAGCTGCAGAACGCCACGGCAATGGCCCCGCCCAGGGCGATGGTCCAATTCACGCCCAGTGCCAGGAACAGCAGAAACGCCCCCAGCAGCGCAATGAACAGGTACGTAGCCGGCCGTTTCCCCACCAGCAGCAGCTTGTACAGCCATTCGGTATAATCGCCCTTATTCTGCGTGGATATGGCCGTGGTGGGCATGCCGCCAAACATGGAATCCGTCCAGTACGTGGGGTTGTCCGGATGCGCGGCGTTCCACTCATTCATCTCGTGCGACATACCCACATAGCCGGAAATGTCGCTCTGGTTCACTATCTTACCCTCCAGCACCTGCGGCACAAAACCGTAGCTCAGCGCCAGGAAAAGGGCCACAACGCCCAGGGCAATCAGTATGTTCTTCCAATATTTCTTCATAGGTCTATTGGGTGGAGGAGACTAAAAAGATTCTTCACTTCGTTCAGAATGACAGTCTCATGTCATTCTGAGGCAGGTTCACCTGCCGAAGAATCTACTTTTTAGTCATCTCCATTTTGGGGTTATTTTGCGGTCTGCGTCCCACTTTTTGGGACGATAACAGCACTTTCAAGCAATTGGGCCAGGGCATGGGCCGTGGCACGGCGGGAATACGGGCCGATATCACCCGTGGTAGCGGGGATGCCCCCGTTGCAATGGGTGCGCCAGGCCGCCTTCAGGAAGGTGCGGAGGCCCTCTTCATCGTCCCAGGCAATGGTGCAGCCAGCCTCCGTAGCCGCCAGCACGCGGGCCATGGCGCCGTCCACCTGACCAATTCCCAGCACCGGACGGCGGGCCGCCAGGTACTCGAACAGCTTTCCGGGCAGGATGGGCCTGTACTGCGGGTCGTTGCGCAAGGGCAGCAGCAGCACCGAGGCGCTCCGCTGTTCCGTCACCGCCGCCGCATGCTGGCAATAGCCCAGGGATATCACGTTGTCGATAAGCCCCGCCGTGTTGATGGCCGTCAGGATTTCCCGGTCCACCTTGCCGGCGAGCCGAATGCGGAGCGCCGCCCCGAAGCGCGGGTCTGCGGCGGCCATCTCCCCCAGCACCTTCCACAGCAGGAGCGGGTTGCCATCGGCAGCGAAAAGGCCGGTGTGCGTCAGGTTGAAATGGCCGTCCTGTGCCGGCGCAGGGCCGGAAAAGTCTTTCTCGTCATAGCCGTTGGTGATGCAGGCCACCGGCGTCCGGGTCAGGGCCTGGAAGTCTTCCTGCATGAGCGGCGTGCAGGCCAGAACGGTGTTGCAGCTGTCCAGCACCCGCTGCTCCATGCTGCGCAACCGTCTCCAGGTTAAAGCGCTCATGGGCAGGTATTTCAGGTAATACATCTTGCTCCAGGGGTCCCGGAAGTCCGGAATCCACGGAATGCCCAGCTCCTTGTGCAGCCGCTGCCCAATCAGATGCACCGAATGCGGCGGCCCGGTGGTCACCATGACATCGACCGGATGTTCCTTTAAATAGGCCTTGAGGCGCTTGACGGAAGGGCGTACCCAGCCCACGCGCGGGTCCGGGACAAACACATTGGCCCGAATCCACAGACTGAGCCGCTGTTTGAAGCTTTTGGGGCCGGACGATATTTCCGTCACCTCCGTGCTTTTGGCCCCGGTGAGCTTGCGATAGGCGGCGTAGGGCTCCCAGATGGGCCCGCGCAGCACCTCCACCTGCGGCGGCACCTCTGCGGCAAAGGTGTTGTCCCGGGAAGGGTAATCGGCCCCCTCCGGCGCCCATACAACGGGCTCCCAGCCCTCTGCGCACAGGTATTTTACCAGCTTTACCCAGCGCTGCACCCCCGACCCTCCGGACGGCGGCCAATAGTACGCTATGACCAAAACGCGGTTCACAGCCCCAGCTCCTCTTTCATGCCGCGCAGGAGGTCAAAGGCCTGAAGCGGGGTTAAATTGTTGAGGTCCACGGCCTTGAGACGGTCCCTTAAAGATTCCAGGAGCGGGTCGTCCAGCTGGAACATGCTTAACTGCAGGGAGCCGTCCTTTTCCACATGGCCCTCCTTGGTGTTGTGGGGCTTCACGGGGGTTAGGGCGCCTATGGCATCCAGCTTCTCGCTGTTCTCCAGCGCCTTGAGGGTGCGTTCCGCGCTCTCCAGCACGGGCTGGGGCATGCCGGCCATGCGGGCCACGTGGATACCGAAGCTGTGGGCGGTGCCGCCCTCGCGGAGCTTGCGCAGGAAAATGACTTCCTTCCCCACCTCCTTCACGGCCACATGGAAGTTTTTCACGCGCGGGAACAGGCCTTCCAAGTCGTTCAGCTCATGATAGTGGGTAGCGAAGAGCGTCTTGGCGCCCTTGCCGTACTCGTGGATGAACTCCACAATCCCCCGGGCGATGGACATGCCGTCGTAGGTGGAAGTACCGCGGCCAATCTCGTCCAGAAGCACCAGCGAGCGGGCCGATAAATTATTGAGAATCATGGCCGTCTCCAGCATTTCCACCATGA
>DFFY01000102.1 GCA_002371115.1 Bacteroidales bacterium UBA3764 | reverse complement strand
GACCGAAGGGTCCAGTTCGATGCCGTATTTGTCGGCCTTCTTTTCACTGGTGCAGGCCGATGCCAGCAGGGGAGCGGCCGCGGCCGCCATGGCTCCTTTTTTTAAGAAAGATCTTCTGTTTTCCATAATATGCGGTTTTTATTCGTTGACGAGGACGGTTCCGTTTTTATAATCGTAGCAGAAAAGGGTTTTCGGGCGCAGGTACTGGTCCCGGTTGCAGCCGATGCGCTGGATTACCAGCAGGGAGCGTCCCGGATTGACGGTAACCAGGTTGAAGGCGTCTTGGAAGCGGGTTCCGCGCGGGCGGGCCTCCTGCATGTAGTCGTCCTTGAAGCCGGCTTTGTCGGCGATAATCTGCAATTGGCGGGCGTGGCCCGGCACATGGCCGACGAAATCCAGGTGAGTGTGGCCGCTGAGCCAGCAGGCGAAGGTGCCGCCTTCGGCCATGAATTCGTCGATGGCGGTGAAAGCCCTGTCGGGCATTCTTTCCATTTGGCTGTCCGGGGCGGGGGAAGGCTCGGGCCCCAGCACTTCGTCACGTTCGGAAAAGCCGCCGGGAATGGCATTCAGGCCGCTCTGGGCCGGGTAGTGCTGGGCGGCGATCACGGTCAGGCCGGCCCCGAGCGCCTGCTTCAGCGTGGCCTGGAACCACTCGTGCTGGATGTCGCCGTAATGCATGCAGTCCAGGACGATGAGCCGCACCGTCTGGTCCGGGTAATCTTTGTAGTAGTAGCAGGCCTTGTAATGCGGGCTGAAAGGACGGTCGAAACCTTCCGGCTGCACCACGCCCCAGGAACGGATGAAGGGACGGGCGCTGTCTTTTCCCGTCATGATGAGGGAATAGGCATCGGCCTGGGTGGCATCGTAGGGGAGCGGCGTCTGGGACCAGAGCAGGTGCCCCTTCCAGCAGTCATGGTTTCCCACCACGTTCAGGATGGTATGGGCCGACGGCACCTGGTCCCAGGGATTGGGATCGTCCCAGTAGCAGGCGACGGCATCCCCGACGTGGATGGCGTCTTCAATCCAGGCGCTGTACGCTTCCTTGAACTGCGCGATGCGGGCGAGATTCTCGCTGTCTCCGTGCAGGTCGGAAAAGTGCAGCAGCGTGAGTGCCGGTGCGGCTGCGCCCTGCCCCCAGACCACTGCCCTGGAACGGGCCGCCTCCAGCAGCGGAACCACCTCTTCCTTCGGGTGGAAGTCCAGGATGCCGGTCTGTGCCCCGGCCGACAGGGCCGGCAGCAGGGCGGCGAGGGTAAGGAGAAACTTTTTCATCATATGATTTCTTGCAGCAACTGGTTCTTGATGAGCAGGCTGGCTCCTACGGCTCCGGCACTTTTTCCCAGCCGGGCCACCTTGATCACTGTGTCGCTGTTCACCAGGTTGAGGGACAGTTTGTTCACGCCGCCGCCCGATTCCTGTTTGCCCAGATCGGCCAGGCTGAAAGCCGTCCCTTTGTTGCACAGGGCGAGGATGGCTTTTTTTTCTGTGGCATAATGTCCGTTGATATCGTTGAGGAATGTACTCATGCATACAAAAATAAATACAATCGTGCATAAATCCAAACACTTTTACTCGTTGCTTTATAATTATGCTGATAGTTTTTAACAATTTAAAATTTAATAAAAAGTTTGGAAGTATTAAATTGTTTCTGTATATTTGGAAGCCATTAATTAATAAATTTTGTAACTATAGCCGAATACCTATGAAAAAAGAAGAATTTGCAGCGCTGGCAAAAAAGTATCGTAACGAATTATATGATAACGTATTACCGTTCTGGCTGGACAAGTCGCAGGACCACGAATTTGGCGGCTACTTCACTTGCCTGAACCGGGATGGCAGCGTTTTCGACACGGATAAGTTCGTTTGGCTGCAGGGCAGGGAAGTGTGGATGTTCGCCATGTTATATAATAAGGTGGAGAAAAATCCGGCCTGGCTTGCCTGCGCCAAGCAGGGGGCGGACTTCCTGGAAAAGTACGGCCACGACGGCAACTATGACTTTTATTTTTCCCTCACGCGCGAGGGAAAGCCCATTATCGCCCCGTATAACATTTTTTCCAACACCTTCGCCTGCATGGCCTTTGCCCAACTGGCCGTGGCTACCGGCAGCGAGCATTATGCCGACGTGGCACGCAAGGTGTTCCAGCGCATCCTGGACCGCCGTTCCAACCCCAAGGGGAAGTGGAGCAAGGCCGTTCCCGGCACCCGCCCCATGAAAGACTTCGCCCTGCCCATGATTATTTGCAACATGGCACTGGAAGTGGAGCCCATCATCGAGGACAAGAGTTTGCTGGACAAGACCATCGAGGAAGCCCTGCACGAGGTGTTTGACGTGTTTTACCAGCCGGATCTGGGCGTAATGGTGGAGAACCTGGCTCCGGACGGCTCTCTGGTGGACTGCTTTGAGGGCCGCCGCGTGAACCCCGGCCACGACTTGGAAGCGCTGTGGTTCATGATGAACCTGGGCATCCGCCTGAACAGGCAGGACATCATTGACAAGAGTATGGAGATTGCCCTCCGCGTGATTGACTACGGCTGGGACAAGGAGTACGGCGGCATCTTCTACTTCATGGACCGCAAGGGCTATCCCACGCAGGAACTGGAATGGGACCAGAAGCTGTGGTGGGTGCACCTGGAAAGCGCCATCTGCATGATTAAAGGCTACCAGCTCACCGGCAATGAAAAAGCGCTGGAGTGGTTCCTGAAACTGGACGACTATCTTTGGACCCATTTCAAGGACCAGGAATATCCCGAATGGTACGGTTACCTCAACCGCAGGGGAGAGGTGCTGCTTCCGCTCAAGGGCGGCAAGTGGAAAGGCTGCTTCCATGTGCCCAGGGGCCTGTACCAGATAGGAAATATACTTGACGAAATAGCCAATAAACATTAAACTATCCCAATATGAAACCTGTAATCCGTATATTGTGTGCCTCTCTGGCGGCATTGCTGCTTAGCCAGGGCTTGGCGTTTGCACAAAAAACCGTGAGGGGGGGGGTAAGAGATTCTGACGGACAGCCGCTTGCCGGCGTTACAGTGATGGTCCAGGGCACTACCACCGGAACTATTACCGGTGCAGATGGTTCCTGGACCCTTTCTGTCCCGGAGAACTCGGTGCTGGAATTCTCCAGCCTTGGCTTAACCACAGTCACACGCATCTATAAAGGTGAATCCCGCATAGACGTGGTTCTGGAGGAAGATACCCTCTACCTCGAAGACGTAGTTGTGGTGGGCTACGGCACGGCCAAGAAGGAAACCTTGACCGCCGCCGTGAGCGCCATCAAGGGCGACGAACTCCTCAAGGCGCCTTCCACCAACGTGTCGCAGGTGCTGGCCGGTAAACTTTCCGGTATCTCCTCCGTGCAGGAATCCGGTGAGCCGGGCCTGGACCAGGCGTCGCTGCGCATCCGCGGCTCCGTGTACGGCGTCGCTTACGTGGTGGACGGCTTCCCGGTTGACAACATCAACGACATCGACCCGGCCGACATTGAGAGCATCTCCGTGCTGAAGGATGGTGCTTCTGCCGCCGTTTACGGCCTCAAGGCTGCCGGCGGTGTCATTATCATCACCACCAAGAAGGGCGACAAGGGCGACACCCGCATCACCTACAACGGCTCGGTGGGCGCCTCCATGAACGCCAATTTCCCCAAGTTCATGGATGGTCCCCAGTTTGCCTATTATTATAATGTGGCGCAGATGATGGACCAGCTTTCCAACGGGGAAATCGCCTCAGCACAGGAGTACGTGCCGTATTTCACCCAGAAGAACATCGCGGCCATGCGCGCCGGTACGGATGGCTGGGACAATGTGGATTACGTGAAGAAGGTGTTCGGAACGGGCCTTACCCAGAAGCACAACGTTACAGTGCAGGGCGGAAATGACAAAGCCCGTTTCTTTGTGGGCGCCGGCATCATGGACCAGAAAGGTAATATCGACAAGTTCAACTATACCCGTTATAATGTTCGTGCCAACATTGAAGGCACCCTGGCCAAGCACCTCAACTATAAGGTGGGCCTGTCCGGCGTGATTGGCAACCGTTCTACGCCCGCCTTCCTTTCCGGCGGCTCCGACGGTGGTTCAACGGAGGTGGGTTGGTTCTCCATTGCCCGCCAGGCGGTCCAGATGCACCCTTATCTGCCGGAGAAGTATGACGGTTATTATACGGGTGCCGTGCAGGACAACCAGAGTTTCCTGGTGAGCCCGCTGGCGGCCATTTACGAGTCCGGCTACAAACAGAACAAGAGTGCGTCGGCGTCGGTGAATGCCGCCCTCACATGGAATCTTCCGTTTGTTCCGGGCCTTTCCCTCAAGGCTTCCGGTTCCTTCGACTACGGTGTGAGCCATGACAAGAACCTCAGCACACCTTACACGCTGATGCAGCGTGTCCGTACGGACGACGGCTGGATATGGCAGCAACGTACAGACAATCCGCATATCTCCAACAATGTGAACAACCTGGGTGAGGGTGTCACTTTCTCCCGCCAGCTGGTGGGGCAGGCGAGTGCTAACTATGTGCAGACCTTTGGCAAGAACCATGTGGACCTGATGGCCCTCGCCGAATACCGTGATTACAAGGGCAACGGCCTGGCCGCTTATGCGCAGGGCCTTCCGTTCGATTCCCTTCCGGAACTTTCCAATGGTGTGGCCTCCAACAGCCCTGTAAGTGGCTGGAGCGGCGCTTCCCGCAGTGTGGGCTTCGTGTTCCGCGCCCGGTACGACTACGCAGAAAAGTACCTGGCAGAGGTTACGGGCCGTTACGACGGTTCCTACAAATTCGCCGGCATGAGCAAGACGCGCTGGGGCTTCTTCCCGTCCGTGTCCCTGGGCTGGCGCATCTCGCAGGAAGCATTCATGAAAGGCGCCTCCTCCTGGCTGGACGACCTGAAAATCCGTGCCAGCGTGGGTCTCCTGGGTAACGACAGCGTGAGCGAATACGCCTTCCTGAGCACCTATTCCAAGGCTGCCAACGTGGCCTACGGCCAGAAGGGCGGAGCCACCGTCATCGACCCCGCTTACTATACTTCCGGCATTCCCAATACGGACCTTTCATGGGAAAAGACCCAGAGCTGGAACATCGGTGTGGACTTCACCCTTTGGGGAGGTCTGCTGGGCATGGAGATTGATGCCTTCTACAATTACACTTACGACATGCTCACTTATCAGAGCACCGGTTTCCCGGCCTCCATGGGCGGTTATTATCCCACCTGGGTGAACAAGAACGCCGTGGATTCCCGGGGCGTGGATATTCTCATCCGGCACCGCAACCACTTCACCCTGGGCGGCGACCCGTTCTACTATGAGGTGACCGGCAGCCTTACCCGCTCCAAGACCCGCTGGCTGGTATATAACGATGATCCCAACATTGTAGCTTGGCGCAAACGCGTGGGCACCACGGTGGGCAGCATCATGTGCTGGCAGGCGGACGGCCTGTTCAAGAGCGAGGAAGAGATTGACCAGGCCTCCTGGTACGGCACGCGTCCCAACGTGGGCGACATCCGTTACGTGGACCTGAACGGCGACGGCAAGATTGACGAGGACGATAAAGGCTACTTTGGCCGTTCCAACCGTCCGGAACTCACCTTCGGCCTGAACCTCAACCTGGCATGGAAGGGGATTGACTTCAACGCCCAGTTTACCGGCGGCGCCCTCTTCGACATTTCCATGACCGGAACGTATTATAACGACAACGACGACAACACCATCTGGACCCAGACCTTCAAGGAAGGCGGCAACTCGCCGCTGTTCCTGGTGCAGAACGCCTACAGCGCGTTCAATCCTGACGGGACGTTCCCGCGCCTCACCCTGGCGAAGACCAGCCACGGCGGCGACAACGGCCTCAGCTCCACCTTCTGGATCCGCGACGGCAAATATGTGCGCCTGAAGAGCGCCCAGTTGGGGTACACCCTGCCCAAGAAATGGACCACCAAGATTGGTATCCAGGCCCTTCGCTTCTTTGTGGAGGGACAGAACCTGTTCACCATCTCCGGTCTTCCGGAGGGCATCGACCCGGAATCTCCGGGCGTGAACAATGGTTATTATCCGCAGCAGCGCCTGATTATGGGCGGCATTACCCTGACGCTTTAACATGGGAGGAAAAGGTATGAAAAAAGTATTGTTTGTGACCGCGGCCCTTGCCGCACTGGTGGCCTGCAACAAAACGCTGGACCTTACGCCTACGGACCGGGTATCGGCCAAAACCCTGTGGGAGACCACCCACAACGCCGAGTATTCCGTGAACCACCTGTATTCCTATCTGTGGGGCTATTATTCCGCTCCTACGGCAGCCGGTCTCACGGAGGCTCTTACGGACGAACTCAAGTACACCTCGTACAACTTCAATGCGATGGCGTACATTCCTTCCTATCTGGCCTATTTCGAGAGCACCGTCACCGCCCAGACCGTGGATGTGTATCTGGGCATGTGGGGCTCGCTGTATACGGCCATCCGCGAAACCAACGAAGCCATCAACTATCTGCATGCGTACGGGCAGATGAACAATGAGGACAAGACCCGCCTGGAAGGAGAACTCCGTTTCCTGCGCGGCTGCTTCTACTTCGAGCTCATCAAGCGCTACAAGGACGTAATTATCTACGACGAAGACCTTACCGCCATCGTCAAGGACAAGGCCGTATCTACGGAAAGC
Organism: Bacteroidales bacterium UBA3764; assembly: GCA_002371115.1. Classification (GTDB taxonomy): domain Bacteria; phylum Bacteroidota; class Bacteroidia; order Bacteroidales; family UBA932; genus Cryptobacteroides. Next base: position 8,456 of record DFFY01000102.1, on the reverse strand, counting down.
AAGGGCTGGGATTTTGTCCAGGCCGATTTGGACTACGCGGCCGCCAACCTTCCTGCTGCCGCCGCCGCGCATGGCCGCATCAACAAGGGCATGGCCTATGCGATGCTCTCCCGTGCCATGCTGTATGCCAAGCGCTACGATGCCGTCATCACTGCTGCCAATGCCGTGGCCGAACTGGGCTATGACCTGGAACCCAACTATGCCGACGCCTGCGGCAAGTCGCTGGCTGCCGGTAACCGCGAGGCCATCCTCCAGTACACCTTCGACTATGCAACCGGCATCACGCACAGTTTCGACTTCTATTACACGCCTGGCGGCGACTTCGCCATCGAGGACATGAAGGGCGGTGCCTACGCCGTTCCTACGCAGGAAATCGTGGAAAGCTATGAACTGGCTACGGGCGGTTTCCCGTCCTGGAGCACCTGGCACGCTTCCACTACCAATACGCCGCCCTATGCGCAGCTGGAACCCCGTTTCCACGCCACCATCCTGTACAACGGCGCTCCCTGGAAAGGGCGCACCATCGAGCCGTATGTGGGCGGAACCGACGGCTGGGCAGCCTGGAAGACGGACAAGGAGCCTAAAGGAAAGACCGTTACCGGTTATTACCTCCGCAAGCATGTGGATGAGAGCTATGATGTCACCACTTCCGGAAGCAGCCATCCGTTCACGCTGCTCCGCTATGGTGAGGTGCTCCTGAACAAGGCCGAAGCCTGCTACCGGACCAATGATGCCGCTGGCGCCAATGCTGCCGTCCGTGCCATCCGCGCCCGCGTCGGCCTGCCTTATTCCGACAAGAACGGAGACAACCTGTGGAAAGCCATCGTCCAGGAAAGGAAGGTGGAACTGGCCTTCGAGGGCCTGCGCTACTGGGACCTCCGTCGTTGGGAAGTGGCGGCACAGCCTTATCCTGACGGCCTGAGCGGATATCAGCAGCATGGCCTCAAGATTGAACCCGAGGGGAGTGGCTTCCGTTACACCTATGTTTCGGTGGACGAGAAAAACCGCAACTTCCCGGAGCGCCTGTACCGTTTCCCGATGCCCAAGTCGGAACTGGAATCCAATTCGCTTGTGAACCAATATGATGAATGGAAGTAGTATGAAAAAGTATCTGTATATCTTTTCCGCTGCGCTTGTGGCACTTGCTTCCTGCCACAAGCCTGAATATGTGGAGCCCACCGCAGAGCGGCAGGGACTGACCAGTCTTACCGCCATCCTGGTGGAGGGTCCGTATGCGGGCCAGGAACTGGCCAAACTTACCGTTACCGATCCGGACGCCTCTTACCTGGAGATTCCCATTCCGTACTATTACCCGGAAATCTCCAACGAGGAAACGCTCATCTACATGATGAAGCTGCGTGTCCAGGCGGAATTGCAGCCCAATTACAAAATCAGCCCCAAACTGGGTGTGCTGGACCTGACGGAGGAAAACAAGTTTACGCTTACGGACCCCAAGGGCAATTCCCGGGAGATTACCATAATCGGCAAGCGTGCCAAATCCTCCAACTGCGCCCTGGTGGCCCTGATGGTGGAGGATGTAAAGACATCCGGCATCATCTATGAAGAATCGTCCAAAATCCTGATTCCTTATCTGGAGGACCTTTCCGCCGTGCAGGTCTCCGGCCAGGTTACGCCGCATGCCAAGCTGCTGAAAGTGAATGGCAAGGTCTATAACGAGAAGACCAAATACAACCTGAATACCGGCGCAACCGTAACGGTACAGGCCCACGACGGCGTTACCGAGCGGACCTATACCGTGGAGCAGGGGATTCCCAGCCTGCTGGGCTCCGGCATGCGTGAAGCATCTGTTGCGCGTCTATTCAATGTGGACCCGGAGACCATGGCCGGCCTGCCGCCGTACACGGACGACTCCTTTGTCTCGTTGGCCGGTATTGGCACCTACGTTATCGTAGGCCTGGGCAATGGCCGTACTCCGGTATACCTGGATACCTTCACCGGTGCCAAGAAGGGGCAAATCAACCTCGGAAGCGCTGTTGCAGACTGTCTTACCAGTGACGATGCCGGCAACCTGGTCATCGCCAACTTTGCTGCCGGCGGCATGGATGCCCAGGACGTGAACATTTATGTGACGTCTTCCGTCACCGACGCACCCGTACTGTTGCACACGTTTACGAATCCGGCCATGACGCCGGTCGGCCACCGTATCAAAGTCTCCGGAAATGTCAAGAAGGATGCCTGCATCGCCCTTACGGCAGAAGGCATAGCCGGGGTCACTACTTCTTCTGAGGTGGTGTACCTGCTGGTGCGCGATGGACAGGTTAGCGAGGTGAAGACAAAGAACTTTGCCACTTTGGGCATGGGCTGGGGCGCTGCTCCCGTAAACATCGCTACGGTGTGTCCCGCCTCTGAGAACCCGGACAAGGACGGCTGGTTCATTGACTATTATGAAGGCAACGTGGATCCTTCTGTGACCAGCGAGAGCGCGGACTGCTATATCCTGCATTACATCGACGCCAAGGACCGTGACCATTGGCTGGACCTGGTAGGTAACTGGGGCGTGAATCCCAACTGCCTGGATCACAAGGTGTTCAATGGTACGCCTTATCTGACGCTCTTTGCCGTGAGTCACTTCCCGCAGTGGGACATCCGGCCCAAGCTCCGCCTGTATGACGCAACGGACCCTGCCGCTGCCCGCCTGCTCATGGGCAATGACAACCTGGCCATCTACCAGAAGGGGGCCCGCAATGAACCTACCGGCGCTTCCGGCGATGTGGTTCTGGTTCCTTCCGTGGACGGTTATCGCATGTATCTGTATTATTATGACCATCATACGCAGGTGATTGGCGCCTACGTAGCAGACTGTTTCGAGATATGAGAAAGCTATTCTATATGACAGGTGTAGCGCTGGCTTTGGTGGCTACCGCCTGTGGTTGCAACAAGCAGGGGAGCGGCATCCCCGATGTATGGCCCTGGGATGACCCCGATGCCGATGACGCTCCGTGGGAAGAAATCACGGACGGGCGGTATGGTACCCTTCCCGCATACGTGAAAATCTACCATTCTCCCGCCAAACTGAAGGGGAAGAAGGCAGAGGCCTATATTGCCACGGTGGACCTTACGCAAACTTCTTGGCATGTATGGGGACTGCGGGACCCGGAGTTGGACGGCAGTGAGGATGCCTTGAAAACGCCCACGCAGGTGTATAACGACAAGGGAAGTCCCGTCCTGGTGATGAACGGCGGTTTCTTCTATTCGGATTCCGGTATCAACTATCCGGCCAGCATCGCTGTGGAAAACGGGGAATTGCTCTCGCCCAACATCAATTATGCGTCAGAAGACTGGGTAACGCTCTACTATCCCACCAAAGCGGCCTTCATTGAGCATGCCGATGGCAAGATAGAGGCTTCCTGGACATACTTCTCCGACATGGAGCATCACTACATCTATCAGAACCCTGCGGAGAATGGCTATGGAAGTACGCCGCAGGCAACGCCCAGCGCTACATTCCCGTCAGCGGGGGCCCTCTTTGAGGCCAAGACTGCCATTGGCGCAGGTCCGGTGCTCGTCAAGGACAGGCAGGTGCGCAACACCTGGCGCTTTGAGTGCCTGCCCGGAGACCACGACGTCAACTGCGTCAATCCGGACCCGCGTACCGCCATTGGCGTAACGGCCGACAAGAAGCTGGTGCTCTTTGTGTGCGAAGGCCGCGAGAAGACGGAAGGAGTCTTTGGCTATTCCACGGAGAACGTGGCCAAAATCCTGCTGGACTTTGGTTGTACGGACGCTGTGAACCTGGACGGCGGCGGTTCCACCTGCCTGCTCGTGAATGGTATAGAAACGGTTCAACCCACGGATGGAACGCAGCGTTCCGTGGGAAGTTGCATCTATATTAAATAGCGCCTATGAAAAAATGGTGGACGGTACTGCTTGCGCTTTCGCTTGTGTGTTGCACACGGCCGGATACGCCTGCGCCCGCGCCTGAACCGGAACCTGACCCCGGTTCGGTTACGCCGGTGGAACCGGAACCTACTCCGGCACCGCAGGCCAAGCCCCGTTACGTTTGGATAGACGCATCGGCCAACTTCCGCTATTATGCCAATGACAAGGCGTATATCGCGAAGGAACTCAAGCAGGTGGCCGACTGCGGTTTCACGGACATCGTGGTGGACGTGCGCCCGACGGAGGGAACGGTGCTGTGGTCTTCGGACGTGGCACCCCAGGCGCGTCGGCTTGCTGCATGGGTAGGGAGCAGTTATCGTTTCATTGAGCGTACGGCCACCTTCGACTATCTGCAGGCGTTCATCGACGCCGGCCATGCCGCCGGGCTGCGTGTCCATGCCGCTATTAACACCTTCGTGGGCGGTTATGGCGGATATTACGGGCTGGAGAGCGAAGGCCCCATCTTTACCGGCGACATCCCTGCCTCCTGGGCTTCCACGGATTATACGGCCGATGGTCTGCGGAGCGCCTATTACGACGGTGTACAGGGAACGGTGTTCCTGAACCCGGCTAATGACGATGTGCAGGCGTATCTGCTGTCACTTCTGAAGGAGCTGGCCGTCTACGATGTGGACGGCATTGTCCTGGACCGTTGCCGCTATTCCGATGCCGGTCTGCAGAGCGACTTCTCCGAAGTTTCGCATCAGAAGTTCGTAGAGTATCTTGGACATGAGCCCGCCAAATGGCCTGTGTTCGAGGCGGGGGTGGAGGATGTTCCCACTGCAATGGGAGATGACCAGTATGCTTGGCTCACGTTCCGCGTCAAGACCATCCACGACTTTGTGGAAAGGGCTGCGGACGCCGTTCATGGCGTGAATCCCGACGTTCACTTTGGCGTGTATGTGGGGGCTTGGTACTCGTCCTATTATCCTTCCGGCGTCAACTGGGCCAGTCCGCGTTACCAGACGCACAAGGCCTATCCTCGCTGGGCCAATAGCGAGTACCATAAGTATGGCTTTGCAGACCATTGTGACTTCATGCTGCTGGGCTGTTATGCAGCGTCGTCCAGCATTTATGGAACTACGGAATGGACTATGCAGGGCTTCTGCACCCGCGCCAGGAGTCTGCTGATGGGCGACACCGAGTTTGCGGGCGGACCGGACGTGGGAAATCCCACCGGGTGGGAAAACGGCGGCAAGAGCGCTTATATTCCCAAAACGGTTGATGCATGCATCAACGCGGCGGACGGCTATTTTGTCTTTGATTTGTGCCACATACGGATGTTCAGCTACTGGACTCCGTTTAAAAACGCATTCACCAATTACCTTAACACTTTAACCAATTAACATTATGAAAAAAGTTCTTTATCTGATCGCTGCAGCCCTCGTCACTGTAGTGGCTTGCAACAAGAACACTCCTGATCCTACCCCTACGGTTCCGGATCTCACGCTCTCCACTCCCAAGATTGTGGATGTGGCTGGCGAGTCTTCCATCTACACGGTGAAGTTCAATGCCGCTAAGGCTTGGACCGCCACCCTGAGCTATCCCTACGGTTCCGAGTCCGGTGCCGTCCTTGCCAAGGAAAAAGGTGAGGCCGCTGACGGTGTGGAACTGAAAGTGACCTTCCAAGGGCTGCCCGAGGAAGAGGTAGGACGCCTGGTACAGTTGAACCTCAAGGCCGGTGCTACCACCGAGAGCATCCTGTTCTTCCAGGGGCTGGTGTTCCTTCCGGACAATGAGGAGGAAACGCCTACCATAGGTGTTGCCGGTGGCAAGTACAACCTGAACATTCTCACCAATATGGATGTTACCATCAAGAAGTATGACGGTGCCAACGAAGCCTTCCCTTGGGCTCCCGTGGAAATCAAGGAGGACAAGGATGCCCACACGATTGCCCTTGCTTTCAATGTGGCCGCCAACACCGACTACGATGCCCGTACCGCTTACGTGAAGTTCACCCTGCCTGAAATTCAGGTCCCCGTTCTGGACGATGAAGGCAAGCCTACCGACGAAACTACGGATATGGTGACTCGCTTCTACCTGGCCCAGGAAGGTCATTCCAAGCTTGAATGGCAGACGCTTCTCGGAGAGGACTTCAATGTTGCCGACGCTGCCACAGCCAGCGTAGCTTTGTTTGATGGCAAACTTCTTGTCTGCGACGGCGTTGCCGTGCATACCGTTGATCCTGCAACGGGCAAGTTCAACGGCAAATTGGAAACCGGCGATCTTCCTGTACAGTGTATCGCCAATGACGATGAAGGGAATCTCCTGTTCGCCAATCTTGGTGTGAATGGTGCGCTCTATGAAGTATATGCAGTCAAGGCCGATGATAAGAACCTGGCCAATCCGGTCCATCTGATTCATTTTGTCAACGATGCCTGGAGCGGTTCCACCGGTATTGACAAAGTGGCGGCCAAGGGCAATGTGTTCGGAAACGGCATTGTGACCGCAATGTATGGTGGTGTAATCTCCGATGGCGGTCTTTCCTATACCCTCTATTGGAGCATCAATGGTGGCAAGGCTGCTGAATCCTATTACAATGAATGGAATCCCGTGGTAAATAATCCGGATAAGGGCTGGGCTCTCACTACTCCTGCGCTTTCCGACGATCTGTGGGAGTCTAACCGTGCCGTCTTTGTGGCTGCTGGTCCCAGCGCTTCCGACGGTTTCTTCTATGGCGGATATGACGGCCTGTACAATGTAAACTATTACAATGGCACAGACTGGAGTGTTGCTGTTGAGGGTGCCGGTGACTGGGGTGGAGGTCCTGAGGGCATGCACGTAACCACTTGGAATGGCAAGAAGATCCTTGCATTCATGCAGATGGGATACACCTGGTGGGATCAAGGCTGGGGAATGCCTTCCTATCTCTGGATTGCAGACGTTACTGATCCCGCAAATGTCGATATCATCAGTAAGGCTGTCTATGATAATCTGGAAGGCCAGATCATTTCCGGCGGTACGGAGAACAGCTCGGTGGATGTACTCCCTATAGTGGACGGTAATGACCTTGTCGTTTACTTTGTGGACTCTTCCCAGGGTCATCTGGCAAAGGTACGTTTCCCTAAACTGTAAACTGATATAGCTTATTGTGGGCGCCGGTCCTTGTGGCCGGCGCTTTTTAAAAACATAAAACACAGAACATTCCTTAAAGATGCCGCCATCCTGACAGGGACGGCGGTGAAATGCAGCAGCCGCTCAGACTTCCGTGGAAGTAATGTTTTGATAATTAAGTATTTGTTATAATTGCCTTGGGTGAATCCGAGTAAGGCATTTTCTGTAATCGACTATGAATAAACACGTTATCTCCACGGCTCTATGTGGCCTTTGGGCTTTTCTACTGATAAGTTGCACTTCCGGGCTGGGAGTGCAGAAGCCCAGTTTCATCTGGATAGAGGCCGGCGCCAATTTTGGCAGTTATGCCAATGATGCGGACTCCATTGCCACAGACTGTGCACGCATTGCACAGATGGGCTTCACGGACATTGTAGTGGAGGTGCGTCCCACCTCCGGCGATGTCCTGTTCAAGAGCCGCGTGGCGCCGGAATTAAGGCAAATTCCGGGTTGGAGCCCCGAAGGTTATGTGCTTAGGGAGCGGACGGCCCGCTTTGACTACTTGCAGGCGTTTATTGACGCCGGTCACAAGGCCGGCCTGAAGGTCCATGCCGGCGTGAACATGATGGTGGGCGGCTGGAAAGGACCGGGCATCGAACATGGCATGGTGTATGACCATCCTGCGTTCCAAAGCTGGTGTGCCGTGGACCATACGGCTGAAGGCCATCTTGTCAACCATGCGAAAGACGCCTCCACGCTGGGCGGTCGTTTCCTGGACCCGGCCAACCCGGACGTGCAGAATTTTCTTCTCACTATGCTGGAGGACCTGGCCTCCTACAAGGACCTGGACGGCATAGTGATGGACCGTTGCCGCTATGACGACTATGCGCTGGATGCCGGATACACGAAGGAAGCGTATCAGCAGTTTTCCCGGTACATCTGCAGGGAACCGGAGCGCTGGCCCGTATTCGCGGAGCCCGGTCACATTTTCCTGGAAGGCACGCCGGATGAATTGGAAATCCAGTGGCTCACGTTCCGTTGCCAGGTGATTCACGATTTTGTGGCCCGCGCCGTGGAGAAGGTCCATGCTACCCGTGCGGACCTGCCGATAGGTGCGTATGTAGGAGCCTGGTTCAGCGAGTATTACCGGAGCGGCGTCAACTGGACCAGCCCGCAGTATGACCTTGCCAACGAAGAGCCCACTTTTGCCTGGGCCACGCCGGCCTATCAGGCCACAGGCTTTGCCAACCTTCTGGATTTCATGATTTTGGGTGCGTATTGCCCGGCGGCCAATATACACGGAGATACGGAAAAGACCATGGAAGGATACGCCAAGCTGGGCCGCAAACGCCTATGCGGCGACGTTAAATTTTACTGCGGCCCCGACATCGGCAACGAAAAAGGCTTTGAGAAGGGAGGCAGGGGAGATCTGCTGCCGGAAATCAAGGCTACCATGCAAAAAGAGGCCGACGGATTTTTCCTCTTCGACCTCTGCCATATCC
>DFFY01000044.1:24501-33173 GCA_002371115.1 Bacteroidales bacterium UBA3764 | reverse complement strand
CCGAAAAGAACCTCCTCACCGTGAAACTGGCCAGCATCAAGTTCTACGATGCCCTGCCCACCACCGGCGACGAGACCGGCCGCGCTTTCCGTGACATCGACCTGGAAGAAAAACTCCTGAAGGAGGCGCAGAAGATTGGCCTGGGGGCCCAGTTCGGCGGCAAATACCTGGCGCATGACATCCGCGTGGTGCGCCTGCCCCGCCACGGTGCCAGCTGCCCCATCGGCATGGGCGTAAGCTGCAGCGCAGACCGCAACATCAAGAGTAAAATCAATGCCGACGGCGTCTGGATCGAGAAGATGGACAGCAACCCGTCCGAGCTCATTCCCGAGGAGCTCCGCCGTCCCGGTGAGGGCCCCAAGGGCATTGAGATAGACCTGGATAAGGGCATCGACACCGTGCGTGCAGAACTTACCAAGTACGCCGTGGGCACCCGCGTGAACCTGAAGGGCACCATCATCGTGGCTCGTGACATCGCCCACGCCAAACTCAAGGCCCGCCTGGACGCCGGCGAGGACATGCCCGCCTACTTCAAGGACCATCCCATCCTGTACGCCGGACCGGCCAAAACTCCTGCCGGTTATCCTTGCGGCTCCATGGGCCCCACCACGGCCAACCGCATGGACCCGTACGTGGACGAGTTCCAGGACCACGGTGCTTCCCTGGTGATGATTGCCAAGGGCAACCGCTCCAAGGTGGTGACGGACGCCTGCCTCAAGCACGGCGGCTTCTACCTGGGCACCATTGGCGGTGTGGCCGCCGTGCTCTCCCAGAGCAGCATCCGCAGCATCGAGTGCGTGGAGTACCCGGAACTGGGCATGGAAGCCATCTGGAAAATCACGGTGGAAGACTTCCCGGCCTTCATCCTGGTGGACGACAAAGGCAACGACTTCTTCAAGAAGATTGGCCTGTAGGCCGTTTCGAACGGAGTGCCCTTGTCATTTCGACTGAACGGAGTGCCCTTGTCATTTCGACCGAACGGAGTGAGTGGAGAAATCTCATTAACCCATTATATTATGCAAAAGTACGTATGCAACATCTGCGGGTACGTGTATGACCCTGCAGCCGGCGATCCGGACAGCGGAATCGCCCCCGGAACCGCTTTCGAGGACATTCCCGCAGACTGGGTGTGCCCGCTCTGCGGCGTTGGCAAGGACGACTTCTCCCCGGCGGAGTAGTTGTGCTCCGGTCAATTCACTGGTTGCTAAGTGATTGACTCATAGTGTTTTACTAAAAATCCTCAGCCCCAAAAGAGCCGAGGATTTTCTGTAAGTAATTGATGAACAGTGCGTTGCTGGCCAGCGGATTCCGCCGGATTATTTCAGCAGCGCGTGGGAGGCGGTCATGGCCTTGGGATCCAGGGCCTCGTCCAGTTTCTCGCGCGTCATGAGCCCCTGCTCCAGCACCAGGTCGTACACGCTGCGTCCGGTGGCGAGGGCTTCCTTGGCCACCTTGGTGGAGGCCTTATAGCCAATGTACGGGTTCAGGGCCGTGACAATGCCGATGGAATTGAGCACCATGTTGTAGCAGTGCTCCGCATTTACGGTGATGCCGTCCACGCACTTGGAGCGGAGGGTGTTCATGGCGTTCATGAGCCAGGTCTGGCTTTCCAGGATGCACTGCGCAATCACGGGCTCCATTACGTTCAGCTGCAATTGGCCGGCCTCTGCGGCAAAGCACACGGCGGTGTCGTTGCCGATCACCTTGAAGCATACCTGGTTGGTCACCTCCGGAATCACCGGATTCACCTTGCCGGGCATGATGGAAGAACCGGGCGCCATGGCCGGAAGGTTAATCTCATGCAGGCCGCAGCGGGGACCGGAAGCCATGAGGCGCAGGTCGTTGCAAATCTTGGACAGCTTGACGGCCAGGCGTTTGAGCGCGGCGGAATAGCTCACGTAAGCCCCCGTATCCGGCGTGGCTTCCACCAGGTCCGGCGCTTTCTCAAATGTGTCGCCGGAGAACTCGGAAAGTCGCTTGGTACACAGCTCCGCAAAACCGGGAACGGCGTTGAGGCCCGTGCCGATGGCGGTGCCGCCCATGTTGATTTCCTTGAGCAGCACGGCGTTGCGCTCCAGGTTGGCCAGTTCCTCTTCCAGGTTGTTGGCAAAAGCGTTGAATTCCTGGCCGGAAGTCATGGGAACGGCATCCTGCAGCTGCGTACGGCCCATCTTGAGCACGTCCTTGAATTCCTCACCCTTGGCGCGGAAGGAAGCGATGAGCTGCCGCAGCGCCTCTTCCACGTGCTTGTTCATGCGCACAAACGTGTAGCGGAAAGCAGTAGGGTAGGCGTCGTTGGTGCTCTGGGCGCAGTTTACATGGTCGTTGGGGGAGCAGAACTGGTACTCGCCCTTCTGGTGCCCCATTAGCTCCAGGGCGCGGTTGGCGATTACCTCGTTGGCGTTCATGTTCACGGAGGTGCCGGCGCCGCCCTGCATCATGTCCACCGGGAACTGGTCCCAGAGCTTACCCGCCACAATTTCCTTGCAGGCGGCCACAATGGCGTCTCCAATCTTTTTGTCCAGCACGCCCAACTCCGCGTTGGCGGCCGCCGCAGCCATTTTTACATAGGCCATGGCGATGATGTACTCCGGATAGTCGCACATCCGCGTGTTGGAAATCTTATAATTGTTAAGGGCCCGTTGGGTTTGTACGCCATAGTAGGCATCTGCGGGAACCTGAAGTTCGCCGATAAGGTCGCTCTCGACCCGGAATTTTTGCTCTGACATAAATTAAATGTGGTAAAACGAACCGTTCACAGGCACTTCCTGCGACCCGGCTTACAAAGATAAGCAAATAAAACTAGCCCAGCAAGACATCCAGCACCATCATGAGCGCGAATCCAAGGGCAAAGCCGATGGTGCCCAGGTTGGAGTGTTCTCCCTCCGAAGCCTCCGGGACGAGTTCTTCCACCACCACGTACAGCATGACGCCCGAGGCAAATCCCAGCAGCGTTTTTTGCAGCAGGGCGGGCATTTCCCGCCGCATGAAGAAAACAAATGCGCTTCCCAGCGCCGTTCCGGCGAAGGGAATGATGAGTCCGGTAAGGATAGCACTGTTCATAGCTCGCAAAATCTTTGTAAAGATACAACAAAAATGCTTACCTTTACACGTTCGTGGAAAAACTTGGTAACATACCCGCTTTAAGCCGCAAACAGTTCCGGGAAACCATGCTGGTTCTTATCAGTGCGGAACTGGCCGACGCCGTTTGCGGCGTTATCGACGGCATTGTGGTGGGCCGATTCTTGGGTGTGGATGCCATGGCCGCCCATGGCATTGCCGTGCCCATCTTTGTGCTGCTGACCATCTTCTCCTACATGATTACCGTGGGGTTCCAGCAGCCGTGTACCCTGTATATCTGCCGGGGAGAAAAAACACATGCCAATGGCCTTTTTTCCGCAACCATGCTCCTGACAGCGGGTGTAGCGGTCCTGTTTGCCGTTTTGGGCCTGCTCTTTGCGCATCCTATCGCCCTTATGCTGGGCACGCCGTCGTCGGGCCCCATTCACGATATGGCGGAGGACTACCTGCAGGCTGTGTCCCTGGGCACCCCGTTTCTGCTGGTTTTCCTGTCTCTGATTCCCGTGTTGCAAATTGCCGGGAAGCGGAAACTGGTGCATCTGGGCAGTCTGGTCATGGGCGTGTCGGACGTGGCGATAGACATTCTTAATGTAAAGGTGTTCCATGGTGGGATGTGGGGGATAGGCATGGCAACCAGTATCAGTTACCTGCTGGGTACGCTGGTCCTGCTCACGTATTTCCTCAAAAAAGACCGCCTGTTCCATTTTCGCATCCGCGACATCGGCGGCAGCCATCCGGGGGCCATCTTCCTTGCAGGCCTTCCCGCCGGTATGCGTGTGGGTGCCCGCTTTGTGGCCATCACCATTCTGAATACCGTTGTGATGACCCTGTCGGGAGCATCGGCCATGGCGGCATTCTCCGTGCAGCAGAATCTTTCTTCGCTGCTCATGTCGTTCGCCATTGGCATTTCCGGCGCCACGCTCCTGCTTTCCGGTATCAGCTATGGTGAACAGGATCGTCGCGGACTCATGGACGTGGTGCGCATGAGCGCCTACGCCAGTATTCTGTTTATGGGCCTGGTGGGGGGGCTGGTTTTTGCCCTGGCCAGGCCGCTGGCGGCCTTGTACCTGGCGCCGACAGACGCTTCTTTTCCGCTGGCCGTCTATGCTATCCGCTGTTTGGCGGTGAGCATGCCATTAGTGACATGGGAACGCTGTATCGGCTGTTACGAACAAGGTGTGGAGCAAAGGAGAAAGGCCGTCTGGATTTTTCTGAGCGGGGAATTGCTGTCGCTGCTAAGCTGCGCTTTCCTCATGGAGTGGTTTTGGGGCGTGAAGGGCATCTTTGCCGCTTTTCCCGTGAGCCAGCTCATTGTGATTCTGTCCATGAACCTGTATGCCTATCTGCACAGAGACCGCCGGTTTAAAGACATGGAGGCTTTTCTGGATGTTCCGGCCACGTTTGGCGTTCCGCCTCAAGACCGGCTGGTCCGCACCCTGGAACGTCCGGAGGAGGTATGGGCGTTGGCGGAGCAGGCGCAGACCTTCTGTGAGGACCGCGGTATTTTGCATGAAAAGGCCTATACAGTGAGCATGTATATAGAGGAGATGGGGAACATTATCATGATTTACGGCTTTTCCGACGGCAAACCCCATCACTTGGAAATCCGTTTGTCCCTGTACCGCGGCCAGATCATCCTCCGTTTCCGGGACGACTGCCGCCGTTTTGACATCACAGAACGCGCCTCCCACTGGGAGGAAGATCCTCAGCATCCGGAAACCTCGCTGGGTGTACGGATGGTAATGAACTCCGATGGTCTTCTTAGATATGACAACTCGCTGAGCACCAATAATTTGGTTGTGCTCATTTGAGTGGCGGTCAGAAGTTGTAGTACAGCCCGACGGAAAAATTGGACCCGTCCACGGAAAACAGAAGAGACCGAAGGTAGGAGTCATATTCCAGCCGTCCCAGCGTTCCCAGGAGCGACCAATGATCGGTAAGGACTATCTCCAATCCTGGACTGATGTAGGGAATGAAACGCCAATAGGAGACAGACGGCGATGAGAAGTGGCTGAATTCCATCCCGCCGTCCAGATAGAATGAAAACTTTCCGATATGAATGAAATAATACTGGATGTAGGGGATCAGGCCATAACGGATGCTGGATTCCCATTTTTCAACTTCCGGGAGAGAAAATGTATCGTAAGCAAAAATGCCGTTGACGCCCACGGCAATATTGTTCTTGAAGGTATAGCCCACGTCGGGCCGAAGGGAAAAGCCTCCGGTTTTTTCCTTGAAATTTGCATCGAAACCCACCTTGCCGCCAATGAACCATTGGGCCTGGGCAGGGATGGCCAGAAGCAGCAGGAGTACAAAAATGAGCCATTTCTTTTGCATAGTACCCACAAAGGTACGAATTCTTTTGAAATAATCTGGTGAAACGTTTATTTTTGCAGGGTAAACAGAGAGTATGATGAAACGTTTTTTGTCAGTAGTGTGTTGTTTGCTTGTCGCATGGGTGGCCGGTGCACAGCCGGCAACGGATTTCGGCAAGCGCCATCAGGTACGTATCGGCTGGGGAGACGCTTTCTTTGAAAATTACGCCTTCGCCAAAACCACCCCGCATATCTATCCCACTCCGGAGGCGCTTCCGGAGAACTTTTCTATCCATGAGCGGTACAAAACGGCGTGTACGGGGCACCTGTTTGCGGAGTACGGATACCGTTTCACCAAGTTGGTGCGTGTGGGCGCCCAGGTGGATGCAGAAGGCATCTTCTGGCAGGAAGGAGATTTTGACCGCCACCACCAGCTCATCGGCACGGGAAAATGGGTGCGCAATTTCAATATTGTGGTGATGCCCACCGTGCGGCTCGAATATCTGCACAAGCACATCGTCACCCTGTATTCCGGTGCGGGGGCGGGGGTGCTCTTTGCCCTGGACAATGCCGGAGGTTTTGAGCTGGCGCCTGCGCTCAACATCAACCTGGTGGGTGTCCAGTTGGGCTGTGGGCATTGGTCCGGCAGCGTGGACCTGGGCCTGATGTCGGCCCTCAGCGGCGGCAACAAGATTTATATGCTGGGCTCCCGCCTGCTTTCGTTCAGTCTCAATTATGCCTGGTAAGCCTATGAAAAAGATATCCTTGTTCCTGGCCGCAGCCTGCCTGCTGACCGCCTGTCAGAAGCCCAAACTGGAATTTGCCGACTTCGACACATTTAAAGTCATTGCCGTGAAGTCAATGGATGTGGCCCTGCCGGACGGAACCCTGAATCCGGAAGTGCGCTTGATGGAGGACGACGACCCGCAGACCAAGGTGGCGGTCACCTCGGCGGCGCACCTGGTGTCGGACCTGCTGGGTACCATCACGAGCAACAATGTCATCCATATCAGCGGCACCTATACGGGCCGGGACGTGGACGGCAATCCCATCACCCTCTCCGGCAAGCTGCTTCTCCCGCGCAAGGGCAAAATCAAGAACATGGTGCTGGTGAGCCATTATACCATCGGCGCCAATTATGAATGTCCGTCGGAGTGCTTCCCCATGGAAGGCATTATCGCCGCCAAGGGGTATGCGGTGGTCATTGCCGATTATATCGGCTTTGGCGTAACGGCCCGGATGATTCATCCGTACATGCATGTGCAGAGCACGGCCAACGCGGTCATTGACATGGCGCTGGCGGTGAAACCGTACCTGGAGCATATCGGCAGGAAACCGGAAAGCGACGAGGTTTACCTGATGGGCTATTCCCAGGGCGGCTCCACCACCATGGGCGTCATGCGTGCCATCCAGCGTTATTATTCCGACCGGCTGCCCATCCGGAAGGTGTTTGCCGGCGGCGGTCCGTACGACCTTGCCGCTACGTTTGATGCCGCCATGGAGGCCGACGTGACCGGCATCCCCTGTGCCATTCCCATGATTGTGCAAGGTATCAACGAAGGAGAAAAACTGGGGCTGGACATGGCCGATTTCTTCCAGCCCCGGCTGTTGGAAAATTTTGACGAATGGATCAACTCCAAGAAATATACGGTGGCCCAAATCAATAAACTGATGGGAAGCAAGGCGTTGCATGACCTCATGACTGAAGCCGGCCGGGACAAGTCCTCTCTCCAGACGGTCGTCCTGTATCGGGCGCTCATGTACAATTCCGTGCTCAATTTCATACCGGCTTATCCCATTTACATGTTCCACAGCATGGACGACCAAATCGTACCTTTTGTCAACGCCATGCGTGCGGAGGAATACTTCAAGGGCCGGAACATTACCTTTGACTTCGACCATTATGGTGTTCATGGCATGGGCGCGGTCCGTTTCATTATGTCCGTAGCCGCGCAGTTATGAGAAAGTTTTTGTATGCAGTTGCCGTCCTGCTTCTTGTGTGCGGCTGTACGCGGAAAGAAGTCATCGTGTCCACGCCCTGTGGATTTGACATCCGGCTGGAAAAGGTGCACGGAACCAAGGTATGGGTGAAGATTATCCCTCAGAATCCGGATGCCGCCTATGCCATGAACGTAATCTCGTCGTATGACCCTTCCTATAACCATTCCCCCGAAGACCTTGCTGCGGAAATGGTGTCCATCATGAGGACTGTGTTCAGCAAGGAGCGGGAAGCCGGCAACTTCTCGGACCAGTTCTGTTTCCGGGGGGAACGTTCCCTCAAATACCATCACCTGGTGTCCGATACGGACCACAAACTCATCCTGATGCAAATGAACCCCAAGGAGCAGAGCCTGGTGGGCAAGCCGGTTGTGGTCACGTTCCATACGCGGCCCGTGGTAATGGACACGGACCTTCGCTTTACCGTCGCCTTCGATGCCGGGAAGCTGACTATTACGCCTTCGGACCCGGAAAAAACGTATTATTGGGAGTTCGAGAACTCGAATCTGATTGAAAAAGAGTACATTACGACCAATGAATTCTTCTATAAGGTTATTGACCTGTACGAGGATTACGATTTCATGCCTCATATGCTGGATAAAGGTCCTGCGGAATGGGATTTTTATGCCCGGGACCAGGAGGTGGAGGACGGCGAGGACCTCACCCTCATGATTGCCGGCTATGCCGACGGTGAAATCAACACGCCCCTCACCACCGTCCGCTTCATCTGCCACCGGGACGGCCCCATTGAGGTGGTGGAATGAGAGGGGTAGCAGCGGGAGATTAAACGACGGGACAATTATCGAACCATTTTTGAAGACCTTGATGCGGTCTATCTGTTTGGTTTACAAATCTGATAAGAAGGTATCACGGTTTCCTTTCATCACATCCTGCTGAATGGTTTGAAGACTCATCCCGCAAGCGCGGAAAACAATCATTCCGGAGGTGCTTGAGACGAACTTTCTTAGTCAACATAGACAACCTCCTTTTCAAGATGCTTCCTGCATGCTTCAGCTCGTTCAGGCGGCGCAAGTCAGCGAGGTGAATGGCGCAGGTCAGTGCCCCCAACGGTGCAGGTCCGTTTTTGGGGTGGGGGCCTGCGCCACTATAAGTACCTACAAGGCCGATTTGCGGCGCAAGTCAGTAGGATAAAATCGGACCTGCGCCATCCACCCTACCGACCTGCGCCACCTGCCGCGATGACATCCAGAATCCACCAGAGACGGAATTGCTGTCAACGTGGCTAGAATAAACGGAGCAGTATTAGAAAAGGCGCCA
>DFFY01000044.1:24114-24377 GCA_002371115.1 Bacteroidales bacterium UBA3764 | reverse complement strand
GCCCGGGAGCCGCGGGGGAGTTTGAGGGGGCAGCGCCCCCTGTATTAAGGCGCCATCAGGCGCCCGGCTGAGGGCGTGTCTTTGCCCCAGGTACCGCGACTACGAGCAAAGACATACTAGCCCGGGAGCCGCGGGGGAGTTTGAGGGGGCACAGCCCCTTCAATGCCCCTGGGGGCGGCTGCGAAGCAGCGGGGGATCAAACGAAGTGGAGTCCCTTCGCCCGCACGAAAAAGCCGGTCCTCGAAGAGGCCGGCTCGTGCGGG
>DFFY01000044.1:0-23998 GCA_002371115.1 Bacteroidales bacterium UBA3764 | reverse complement strand
TCTACCAATTCCAACACACCCGCAGACGTGGACTGCAAAGGTAGGGAATTATCTTGAGAAATCAAAAGGTGCCGCTCGGTGTCAAAATAATCACTATCTTTGGAGCATGAAACGGATCCTTTTACTGATGCTGGTGCTGTTGCCGCAGGTGGTGCTGGGGCAGAGTAAGGCAGAAACCTCACAATACACCAAACTGCTCAGGAAGCCCACCGTGAAGGCGGCGGAGAAGTTCATGGGTAAATTCCCGCAATCGGCCTATACCGCCAAGGTGCTCAGGCTCAGGGATTCGCTGTTGTTCTATACCCTCAACCCCGAGGACGCAGAAGGCGTAAAGGCTTTTGTGAAAGACCACCCGGAGTCTCCGTTCCTGCCACAGGCAGAGGCTCGTATCAAGGAGCACAACACCTCGCCCCTCACCCATGAAGAGGCGCTTTCCATCGCCGGCAACTGCCTGGATGCCGTGGGCTGGCGCAAGGACAATGTGGACTATATCCTGGCCCTGGACGACGGCCTGGCGCTCCGCATTCTGGAAAAGGACGGCAGCCTCTTCGCCGGACGTACCCTGGTCAACTATACCATGCAGGACCAGCCGTTCACCGAATTGACCGCGCCGATGGAAATTGTCGCCCCCACCGGCGGCCGCAGCTACCTCCATTTCACCTATAAAAACGGTCCCGCCGAATACGTGGAAGCCCTTTACCTTCCGGAGGAAGACATTCTGAATCAGGCACTTTTCTACGGAAAGCCCCTCCCGGACGGCCGCATCGAGGGCCAGAGTCCAGAAGCCATGGAGGGCCTTAGTCTCTCAGCAGAAGTGGCCTGGCTGGTGAACCGGTTCCGGACCCATCCGGCGCTGGTCCCTTTGACAAAGGCCGATTACCTCACGGACGCCTCGCTGCAGTGGTGGCGGGAACGCAATCCCAAGGCGCTTACGGCGCAGCAGGCCAAGCTGGCCTTCGGCAGGCTGGATGCAGAATCGACTTTGGCCGATGCCTATAAATCGGCAGGGAAGGAACGCGGGAAGAGTTACAACGTGGCCAAGGTGGTGCTGCGGGACCACCTGGCGGTCATCGCCCAGTCTAAATCCTCCGGAGAATACCTTCTCATCTGGGCCGAACCGGTGGTGAAAGGGAAGCAGCTCCGCACCTATTATTTTGAGAATGACGGCACCACCCTGGACCTTGTGTTTTACCAGGGGAAGAGCATGTTCAAGCTGAAAATCTCGCTGGCCAGCCAGACTATGCGCCGGTTTTAGCAAACT
This sequence comes from Bacteroidales bacterium UBA3764, assembly GCA_002371115.1. Lineage (GTDB taxonomy): Bacteria > Bacteroidota > Bacteroidia > Bacteroidales > UBA932 > Cryptobacteroides. The sequence goes on along the minus strand of DFFY01000044.1, from coordinate 22,737 downwards.
CCAGGCAGGCCCAGTCTTCGCGCTCCGAGGAGCCTGCAAACTGCAGCCCCAGCGCCTCCGCGGCCTCGCGGATGGCAGGAACATCGGCCATATAGAAGCCGCTCAGGAGCAGGCGCCCGCCCCGCCGCAGCGAACGCACATACGTAGGCAGGTCCTCCAGGATAATGTTGCGGTGAATGTTGGCCAGCAGGACGTCGTACGTGCCCATCTGAAGCAGGGAAGCGTCCCCGCAGGCCGTCTCCACGCGCGACCCCACGCGGTTCCAACGGGCATTTCCCCAGGCGCTGTGCGCTGCCACGGAGTCGATATCTACCGCAAACACTTTCCGCGCCCCCATCTTGGCGGCCAGAATGGCCAGGATGGCGGTTCCACAGCCCATGTCCACCACCGAACGGCCGCGGATGAAAGCCTCCAGCCCCAGCATCCGCTGCATCATCATATAGGTGGTATTGTGATACCCCGTACCGAAGGCCATTTGCGGGTCTATCCAGATGTTGAAGCGCGTGCGGGGCACATTTTCATTGAATTTGGCTTTGATGGTGACCTTGCCGTCCACTACAATGGGTTTGAATTCCTGCTCCCAGGCCTTGTTCCAGTTCTGCCCCTGTACCGGCGTGGCGGTGAACCCCACGGCGGCAGGATAACCGCTCAGCACCACTTTTACGTCCTGGGGCCGGTAATCCTCCGTTTGGATGTAGCACTTGAGGAACGGCTCTTCCGTGACGAAGGAGTCGAACGGCAGTTCGGAGAGCTCCGCCGTAAGGATTTCGGCCATTTCCTCCGTGAAAGGGTCCAGGCGGACAGCTACTTCCAAATAATCAAAGGTATTCATTGTATCAGCTGCAAAACTTCTTGTTTCAGGGCCTCGCGGCGGGTGGCGACATGCGTGACGATTTCTTCCTGCAGGGAAGCCATGCTTTGCGCCTGCTGTTGCAGAACCTCTTCCGTAAGTCCTTCCGACGAGGCGCCCGCCTCACTGGGCTTTTGCCCATCCGGGGCCTCCGCCGTCCAATATTGTCCGGTGCGGTTCTCTTCCATGGCCTTCTCCACGCCCAGCTCAAAAATGTTGTGGATGGCCGCCACCAGGCTGTATTGGGCGGTATCCAGCTCCTTGGTAAATACGGGGACATTGGCATTGCGGTAGCGCGCCTTGCCCAGGCCGTAATGGATATGGTCGAAGTCCGGTCCCCAGGCATTGAGCCCGAATTTGAACAGCAACGGCGAGCGAATCACGGAAATGTGGTAGTTGAACGCGTTGTCCAACTGTTGCGTTCCGCTGGCCGCCAGCTGATAGCGGTCCACATCCAGCACGAACGGGAACACCTCCAGCACATTGTTCTGCACGATTCCAGTCACCGCCATATTATCGATATGCGCCTTCTTCTTGTCCCTGAACATCAGGAGCCGGGCAATCTTGGTGAATTCCTTGCTGTCCTTCAGGGAAAGATCCTTGCCGGAAATGCGCATGACGCCGTCCACGGAAGGCTTCACCAGGTTCATGAGCGTGTCGATATCGGTGGTTGCCGCCAGCTCGCAGTCCAGGTCTCCGGCAAAGGAGGTGAGCATGGGCATGATGGTGTCGATGGCGGGGAACAGCGTAATCACTTTTTCCGCCGTAATGTCCACCAGGTTGAGGTCGAATCCGGCCTTGATGTCCTCCTTGGAGCGCGTGGCGTAGAACCCCTCGAAGTAAATGTCGCCCATGTTGGATGCCGCCACGGCATTGGTCACCTGGAGCGTCCGCTTTCGCATGGCTACGTCCATGGCGGCCCAGTTCACCAGCAGGCTGTCGTATTTTATCCCTGTCGATTCCAAGGTGAAATCCACCTCCAGATTGCCTGGAATGACGATAAGCTTGCTCCCGGCGCTGTCCGGAAGTTCCGCCTGCGCCACGTTTGCTTCAATGGCCTCGTCCGCCATCGCCCCGGCCGGCTGATAGGTGGAGTAGTACGCGTATGCGCGCATTAACTCATTGGCGTCTATGTAGTTGCTCTGTACGTCGGCATTCAGTTTGAGCCGGCTGCGGCCCCTGCCTATGAGCGCCCTTCTGAGACCCGTAAGCTGCGCCTGGGCGCTGAGGTCCGAGGCTCCCGCCTGCAAGGTGATGTTCTTGAGTCGCAGCGTGTCGTTGTCGAACGAGCCTTTGATGTCGCTCAGCCGCGTTTTTAGCGGGAAAGCCGGCATAAAAATGCGACCGCCGTCCAGGGTCAGGTTCCCGTCTATGTCCCAGTTCCGTACGTAGCTACGAAGGCCGTCGCCCAGATTGATGCGGATGTCGGACTGGGAGAAATCGTCGGCCTTGATGGGACCTCCGGGGCGTCTCCGGCGGCGGGTGCTGTCCCGCTGCACGTGCTTGCGCTGGTGTTTTTGTGCGCCAATGTCAAAGTGAACGTCGCGGAGGGCGTACATGTTCTCGCCCAGACGGGCGCGGAGGCCGCCGCTCTTGGAGGTGAGCTGCAGGCGGGGAGAGCGCCGTTCTTTGGTGGCGGGAGCTATCCGGAAGGTTTCCGTGTTGTCCCTGAGGCCGATACTCATGCCCTCGGCATCCCGCACCCGCAGGCTGCCCACTTTTACCAGCCCCATCAGCGGAGTGAGCTCCTTGCCGCCTTTCAGGATATCGGCACTGTTCTGCAGCAGGACGGCGAGCTTGCCGCCACGGATGAACATGCCTTCGCCCATGCTGGCATCCAGCGTATCTGCTTTGACTTTCAGCGCCAGTACACGGGCGCCCTTGCGGATGTTTTGGTCTATGGTATTGCCTTTGGTGGCCAGATTCACTTCCAGCTGCGGCAGTTGGGCCTGGATGGTGTCCATCTGCACGCTCAGGCCGGTGGCGGTGAGGTCTGCGTGGATGTCCGCCGCGCCAATATGCACCATGTCCAGCTGCGAGAGCCGGGCCTTGGCGCTGAGGGTGGCCTCAATGCGACCGCTGGCTGCTATCCCTTCCGTGAAGGCCTGGGCCAGAGAGTCTGCCCGGGCGCGGATACGGCCGCTTACCGCCAGCGCGGGGTCTTTCCCCAGGAGGTCTTCCGCACTGCCTTTGAGGTTGAGGCGGGCACCGTAAATATCTACAATGAGTTTATGCAGGTTGGCGTTTACCAGCGGGACCTGGCCGTTGCCGTACGTGCCTTTGGCCACAGCGTCCAGGCTGATGACCGCGTTGGTCTGCAAGTTCTTGAGTACCGGGAAGTTGTTCTCATATTCGCGGAGCGTTTTGCCCAGCGGAAAATCCGTGGCGCCGGCCGTAAGGTCCACGTCCAGGTTGCCGTTTCTCCGGTGCCAGAGCTCGCCTTGGGCTTGCAGTTTCAGGGCCGATACCCCCAGGTTCAGCGCATGGATGCGGGCGCCAATCTCCTGCGGGGCGGGCTGCTCCAGCGTTGCGTCCGCATCCAGGTGGATGGGAATTTGCAGGCGCCCGAAATCCTCCGTCCGCAGATACGTGCGGGCGTCGGCTTCCAGTTGGATGCGGCTGTCCAAGACACCGGCGCGCAGGCGCTCCAGGGCCAGTGCAACGGTATCTGCCGGCAGGCGGCCGGAGACAAAAAGGGAGTCGATGGCAAGCTGCCCCCTGCTGTGTTTCAGTTTCTCGGTATCTACCTTGCCTTCTAAGCTCATGCGGCGCATGGTGAACAGTCCGTGCAGGGTGTCTGCCGGATTGGTATAAACAATGAAAGGACGGTCTATGAGGCGGATTTCGCGCAGCTTGATGGAAGGGAGCGCCTGGGACTGGGACTTGTCGTCTTTTGCGGTTTCCGCCGCAGGTTCCGGACCGCCCCCCAGCGGCAGGATGTCCCAGTTGGCCGCCGTGGAATCATAGTAATGGGCGAAGATGCGGGGGTGCGCCAGGGTGAGGCTGTGAACATGGTAGGTGCCGCTGAGCAGGGCCATGTAGTTGAGCTCTACGTCCAGGTGGCGGAAACTGGCCAGGGTGTCCATCCTGTCATTCCCGGCTTGACCGGGAATCTCCTGCCGGGGCCTCTCCCAACCGGCCTTCATGAGGCTGAACCGCCGGCTGCTCTCCGTGTACAGGCTGTCATAGCGGGCATAGCGGCTGTGCGGGTAGGTGATGGAAAAATCCGTGGCTTCCAGATGCAGGAAGGGGAAACTCTTGATTACGTGGGCTTTAACCTCGCTGAAGTTTACGTCTCCCTCCACATATTCCGCCGCCACGCGGTTCACAATGCCGGTGAGCACCTTGGGCCGCAGCAGCACTTGCAGCGTGACCAGTACCAGCAGTAGCAGCCCCACCGCAATGCCTGCGGTCCACAGCACGGTATTCCGTATGACCTTTCCCGTTTTCATCCATACAAAGATAGTGAAAATATATGCAGCTATGGTGGACTTTACCAAAGAAAATTTGCAGAAAAAGGGACAAATCGTTAATTTTGTGGGCTATTAGGAATAATTTATAAACCAAATACCAATTTTATGGCAACAACTGCTGATCTGAAGAACGGAATGTACATCATGTTCAACGGCAAACCCTGCGCTGTTGTGTACTTCCAGCATGTAAAACCCGGCAAAGGCCCGGCCTTCGTAAAAACCAAACTGCGCAACCTGGAAAACGGCCGCATTCTGGAGAATACCTTCACCGCCGGTGTCAAACTGGACACCATCTCCGTGGAGCGTCGTCCCTACCAGTTCCTCTATGACGACGGCGAGGCCTTCAACTTCATGCACGAGGAAACCTACGAGCAAATCACCCTCCCGCACGACGTAGTGGACAATGCGGACCTCATGAAGGAAGGCCAGCACGTGGAAATGATGTTCATGACGGAGCCGGAAGAGCGCTGCCTCACCTGCGAACTGCCCACCTACGTAACCCTGGAGGTTACCTACAGTGAGCCTGCTGTGAAGGGAAACACCGCTTCCACCAGCGCCCTCAAGGAAGTTACCCTGGAGACCGGTGCCAAGATTATGGTTCCGCTGTTCATCGAGACCGGTGAAATCATCACCGTGAACACCACCGACCGTAGCTACGGCCAGCGCGTCAAATAATTCGCCACATCTTCCAACAGCCATTTGGGCGTAGAAGTGGCGCCGCAAATTCCCACCCGGTCCTGGTTGCAAAACCAGGCCGGGTTTATTTCATCCGTGCCGCCAATCACGTAGGTGCGCTCATTCACGCGGCGGCACAGGTCGCTGAGCACTTTCCCGTTGGACGATGCGCGCCCGCTCACGAAGAGAATGACGTCGTGCTCGCGGGCAAAAGAAAGCAGCCGCTCGTGCCGGTTGGCTACCTGCGCGCAAATGGTGTCGTGGACCACCAGCCGGGCGCCACGCTCCCTGAGCAGCTGGCAGATGGCGGCATACTCGGAAGGGCTCTTGGTGGTCTGGGAGAAAATCTCCATGGGCTGGGAAAAATCCAGCTGGTCCAGCGCCTGCCGCAGCATGGGCTCGTTTTCCACCACCAGCGCATCGCCGCTCACCTGTCCCAGCAGCCCCAGCACTTCCGCGTGGCCCACCCGGCCGAAGATAATCACCTGACCGTGCCGGCCGGCCCCGTGCAAGCGGGCATAGGACTCCCGGATGCGTTTTTGCAACTGGAGTACCACCGGACAGGAGCAGTCGATGAGCTCCAGTTTTCTGCGTGCCGCCTCCGCATAGGTGCCAGGCGGCTCCCCGTGTGCACGGATGAGCACCGTGCCCCCTTCGGGGACATCGGACAAGCTGTTTACCGTGACAAGACCCCGCTCACGCAGGCGGGAGAGTTCCGCTTCATTGTGGACGATGTCGCCCAGCGAGTACATGCGCGGATGGCCGGCCAGGTAGTTCTCGGCCCGGGTGATGGCCCGGATAACGCCGCCGCAGAAGCCGGAACCGGGGTCTATCTCCACGCTTACCATGACAGCCGTGGACTTTCCAGCAGGCCGAATTTCCCTTGCAGCAGCCCCAGCATCCACACCAGTTCCTCGTGGAGGCTCATGTGGGTGTTGTCCAGTTCATAGGCGTCGTCGGCCTGCCGCAGCGGCGAAGCCGAGCGGTGCGAATCCCGGTAATCCCGTTCTTCCAGGCTTTTCGCCACTTCCTCCAGCGTGACCTTCTCTCCTTTGGCGATGAGTTCCTCATAGCGCCTGCGGGCCCGTTCCACGGGCTCGGCCGTCATGAAAATCTTCACCTGCGCATTCGGAAAAACGGTGGTGCCGATATCGCGTCCGTCCATGATGACGCGCCCGTCGGCGGCGAACCCGTGGAGTTTGTCGTCCACGAAATGACGGACGAAGGGCAGGGCGCTCACCGGGCTGGCATAGTTGGAAACGGCCAGCGTACGGATGTCCGGCTCGATGCAGCGCTCCCCGAGGAACAGTTTGGTGGTGCCGTCTTCTCTGCGGAAATGCAGGTCCAGCGTGGGCAGAAGCGCCTGCAGGGCAGGCTCGTCAAAACGGGCGTCCTCCTGGACCAGCCCCGCTTCCATGGCTGCCAGGGCCACGCCGCGGTACATGGCGCCGCTGTCCAGGTACAGGAATGCGAACTCCTTGGCCACCATTTTGGCAAAGGTGCTTTTCCCGGTGGATGAATAGCCGTCAACGGCAATGATGATATCGGGAATGTTCATAGTACATAGTCATTTACGTCTTGCGCGCTTACCGGCGAGCCGCCCAGGATGAGCAGGCGCTCCACCACGTTGCGCAGTTCACGGATGTTTCCCGGCCAGGACCGTTCCGTCAGGAGTTTGACCGCCTCCGGTGAGAACGCCCGGACCGGTTTGCCGCTCTCCGCGCAGATGCGCTCGGAGAAATGGCCGATAAGCAGCGGAATGTCCTCTTTGCGCTGGTCCAGGGCCGGAACTTTGAGCACGATGACGCTCAGGCGGTGATACAGGTCTTCGCGGAAATTGCCTCTGCGAATCTCCTCCTGCAGGTTTTTGTTGGTGGCGGCAATCACGCGCACATCTACGGTGATTTCCTTGTCGCCGCCCACCGGCGTGAGCTTGCGTTCCTGCAGCACGCGCAGCACCTTGGCCTGGGCCGGCAGGGACATATCGCCAATCTCGTCCAGGAAAATGGTGCCCCCGTCCGCCTGTTCAAACTTGCCTTTGTGGTCTTTGATGGCCGACGTAAACGAGCCTTTCTTGTGGCCGAACAGCTCACTGTCGATGAGCTCCGAGGGGATGGCTGCACAGTTTACTTCCACGAAGGGCATCATGGAGCGTTCGCTGAGCTGGTAAATGCTTTGGGCCACCAGTTCCTTGCCGGAGCCGTTGGGCCCGGTGATAAGGACGCTGGCCTGGGTAGGGGCCACCTTGCCAATCATTTCCCTGAGATGCTCCACCGGGGCCGATGCGCCTATCATCTCGCGGCCGTAAATCTTCTTCTTCAGGATTTTGGTCTGGGTAACCAGGCTGGCTTTGTCCGTGGCGTTCTTGAGGGTGATAAGGATGCGGTTCAGGTCCAGCGGCTTCTCAATGAAGTCGAAGGCGCCCTTCTTGATGCAGTCCACCGCCGTGGAAATGTCGGCATGACCGGAAATCATGATTACAGGCGTTTCTACGCCGTCTTCGATGAGCTTTCCCAGCATTTCCGTCCCGTCCATCTGAGGCATTTTGATGTCGCAGAAAATGGCATCGTATTTTTCTTTTTCCGCCTTCTCCAAGCCTTCCTTCCCGTTCTCGGCGGCTTCTACCTGGTAGTTTTCCATTTCCAGGATTTCCTTGAGCGAGTAGCGGATGGCTCTTTCGTCGTCAACTATAAGAACTTTCATGAACTGTAATGTTTCTACAAATATATCGCTTTTTTTCCAAACTCTATGCCTTGGGGTATTTCACCGTGAAGCAGGCACCGCCCAGGTTGAAGGATTTGCTGTAGGCGATGGACCCGCCGCAGTGGTCCACGATTCTGCGGCAAATGGCCAGTCCAAGGCCGCTGCCGCTGGTTTTGGTGGTGAAGTCCGGTGTGAAAATCTTGTCCTGGTTGGCTGCATCCACGCCCGGTCCGTTGTCCTCTACCACAATGTCATAGTACCCGTCTTCCACGGCGTTCCGCAGGGACACCACCAGCCGTTTTTCTCCGGGAAGCCCGTCCACGGCCTGGATGGCGTTGGTAATGAGGTTTACCACCACGCGGGTAAGCTGCGGACGCGGCGCCATGACAAGGGCGTTTGTGAGCCCGAAGTACTCCAGCTGAATGTCGTCGCGGGAGTCGAACAGGTCCACTTCCTGCCGAATGAGGGCGTCCAGGTCCAGCTGCTCGGCTTTTTGGTCGTACATTTTGGCGAAGGTGGAGAACTGGTCCGCGGAATCGGCCAGCAAATCCACGTGATAGAGCACGGTCTGGGCCACTTCGTCAAAGCGCTCCTGCCAGGCCGGATTGCCGGTGGCTTTCATGCGCATGAGCATCTGGAGCTGGAGTTTGATGGGCGTAAGCGGGTTTTTGAGGTCGTGCGCCACGCGCCGGGCCATGTCCGTCCAGGCCTTGTCGCGTTCCACCTGCGCCAGGCGGCGGGAACTCTCGCTCAGGGCCTGCACCATGCGGTTATAGGCCTGTACCAGCGGGGTAATTTCGTCGTCCTGGCTGTATTCCAGCGGCTCCAGGTGGTCCACGTCCGTTACGGTCATCTTCCGGCGCAGTTCCGCAATGGGCCGGAACATGCGGCTCACCACGGCAAAGGTGATGAAGCGGGAAATCATCAGGAGCAGCAGGAAAATGGTGATGACCGTGGCGATGTGCAGGATGGCCTCCGTTTCCAGGTCATGCGTAATGTCCGTGAAGGGGGACGATACAATGGCTACCATGCGGCCGCTGCTGTTCATCACGGGGGCGTAGAGGGCGTAATAGCTGCGTCGGCCCACGCGTTCCCGGTGCATGTAAAAACGCTTGTGGGTGTACATGATTTGCATGTAGGCGGCATCGTCCAGCCGGTGCCCCAGGAGCATGCGGTCATATACTTCCGGGGTGGTGCTCATGACCACGCGGCCGGTCAGGTCAAAGAGCGAAATGTCGCATTTGAGGTTGTTCCCCACGCCTTCCACCGCCGCCAGGACGGCAGTAGTGCGCACCTCTTCCGGGTCTTCCACCTGCCGCAGGCGCTCCTGCAACATGCTCTGCAGGGCGTTGATGCGCGAGGTCATGATGCTTTCCATGTCGGCATTGTTGCGCTTGTACACAAACCAGACGCTGAATCCGGCCATGGCCACCAGCGTAAGGGTGAGCGAGAGATACATCACCAGGCTGATCCGCGTCTGGTAGTAGCGCCGTTCACCGTGACCGCGCCGCCGCCAGGTGAGTAGCGACAGCAGCAGGAAGGCCAGGATGGCGAACAGGATGCCTTCCACCACGTAATACAGCCACTCGGTGCGGGGACGCGAAATCACAATGACTTCGCCCTCCGACACGCTGTGCATGAAGTGGCACCAACCTTCCAGGTCCACGTGGGCGACGGCCTTGTCCGTGAGCTGTTTCAGGCGGTCCGAGTAAACGGTGGGGTAGGGGTACAGACCCTTGTACTGCACCAGGAGGCCATCGGCATATTTGGCCCAGGAATAGACGGGCGGGAGCGACACGCGTCCCGGGTCCGATATGCCCAGCAGGCTCAGGTAGCCGCGGTCCTCGCGGTTGTGCTTGGACTCCACCGTCACCAGCACCGAGTGCGCACCCTTGTCTTTTACATAATAGGTGAACAGGCCGGTGTAGGAGGTGCGTCCGCTGCCGATGGCGCTGTAGAAGAAATGTGAATTCTCGCCCAGGCGCACGCCGCTGCGGATGCGGTCCTGGAACAGTGCCGTGGCGCTTACGTCGTCCGGCAGTTGCACGGCAATGTCATAGTCCTGGGAAATGCGGCCCATGTAGGTGCTCACTAGACGCCCCTGGATGATGCCTGCGCTGCCTTCCAGGACGGAAAGGGCGCCAATCATGGGGTCCGACGCAATGGCGTTTTCCACGCTGCGCAGCTGGATTTCCAGGGCAATGTCGCGGTCCATGGCCAGCCGGTTGGCCCAAACGTCTATGCGTCGCTGTTCTTTCTCGAAGCCCAACCAGGACGATGTCACCACGAAGTAAACGCCCGTCACCACGGCGTAGGTCAGGCGCCCGCCGGTAGAAAACATGTCGTAGCGTAGCCCCGTGAGCGAGCGCAGCAGGGGAGAGAGCATCTGGAGCAGCAGCGGAACCGACAGCGACAAGGCCAGGAACGACAGGTACACAATGGCTGTGTAGCCGCTCAGCAGGCTCACTTTGTACAGCTCCAGGTTGATGCTGGAGTTCACGGTGATGCTGCGGAAGGTGAGGTGTATGTACAGGCAGACGGCCACGGCAAGAAGGACGATGCCGGCCGCCAGGAGGCCTTCCAGGATGGGACGGTGTTTTTCACGGAGGGCCTTCAGGAGTGTCCATCGGACCATATACAGGTCCAGCACCAGCAGGGCGATGGCCAGGTTCACCAAGATGACGGCGCCCAGCGAGTAGAACAGGGAGCCGTCGGCGTACAGCAGGGGCGAAAAGAGCTGTGTGGAGGCGCTGAGTCCGCGTCCATACAGGTACATGCCGCTCAGGGCGACGCCTTGCAGGAGGACGGTGAGGACCAGGGTGCCCGGGGTGGGGTGTATGCCCAGCAGAAGCAGCAGGCCCACCAGGAGCAACCCCAGGGCAATCCACAGCAGGGTGGAGTGCCGCTGGCCGCTTTCCGTGAGCGTTTCTGCGGTGAGTTTGAACAGCGGGGTGCCGTCCACCGTGACCGGGACGCCGGTGCCCTCCGAGAGGGGACGCACGGTATAATGCTGTTCGGTGCCGAAGTGCCGGTTGATACCGGTGAGCGACCCGGCCTGCAGCTCATTCACAATCTCCAGGCCGGCAATGATGGCGCAGCCGTCTCCCTGCACCTTCTTTTCCAGGTACCATTTGGGCCCGTGGTTCACGTAGCGCAGCGTTTCCGAGGCGTCTTTCAGGGGCGACGAAAAATTACCCCGGCTGTCTCCCAGGCGGTTTACCAGGGTTTGCGGACGAATGTCGTCGCTGCGGATGGGGAACTGGTTGGCCCAACTTTGCAGCGTGTCTTCCACGTAGCGGTACACCACCATGTCTTCCGGCAGGCCGGGCAGGTCCATCCATTCGTCCGTGTCGGTATGTAAACCGTTGTCGATATAGCTATCCAGGATGCGCAGGCGCGTTTCCACCTTGCGGCCCATTTCCGCAGCGGCCAGCTCCACGTTGTTGCGGCCGCCCGTGAAGAAGGAGGCGGCGAACACCAGCGCCGCAGCCACAATGAGTGCTGCGCCCAGCCAGAGCAGTATGCGCCTTTTCTTATTCATGGTGATACGGTTCACCTTTCAGGATGGTGAACGCACGGTACAGCTGTTCTGCAAATATCGTGCGGACCATCTGGTGGGAGAACGTCATTTTGGACAGGGCGATTTGCCCTTGTGCGCGCGCGTACACGGCATCGGAAAAACCGTAGGCGCCGCCCACTGTGAAAATGAGGTTGCGGCCGCCGCCGGCAAGCTGCTTCTCCATGTATTCCGCAAATTCCAGGCTGCGCAGCTCCCGGCCGTGCTCGTCCAGCAGGATGAGCGTATCGCCCGGGGCCACCTGCTTCAGGATAAGCTCGCCTTCCTTCTCCTTGATTTGCTGTTTGGTCAGGGCCGATACTTTCTTGAGCTCCGGAATCTCCGTAACGGAGAAGGGCACATAGTGCTTGAGCCGGGACGTGTACAAGTCCAGGCCTTCCTTCACCCATTTCACGTCGGTTTTCCCGACAGTCAGCAGTATAATGTTCATATCGTCTCTTGGGCTTCGTCCCTTTGTCATTCCGGGCTTCGCTCCTTTGTCATTCCGAGCTCCGCTCCTTTGTCATTCCGAGCGAAGCGAGTGAATCTCTTCCACAAAAGTAGCAATTCGGCGCGGAATTTGCAAGTTGTACTGCCGGTGAAACAAAGATTCTATATTCTGCTGGTGGCCGGAGCCCTGCTGGGCGCGGGCGCTTCTGCGCAGGCGCAGTCCTACTTCACCACCAGTGTGCAGGCCCAACGCCTCAAACAGGACGACGGTTTCGCCGTTTTCTCCTCCATCACCAAGTACATGGCCGCCGGAGACGCAGCCTCGCTCTCCACCTGGTTCGCAGACAATCTGGACGTCACCATCATTTCGTCGTCCCGCAGCTGCTCCAAAAAGCAGGCACGCGAAATTCTCCGCAGCTTCTTTGAGGCCAATACGCCCCGCTCCTTCACCGTGACGCACAAAGCCTCCGAGGCCAACAAAAAGTACATGATCGGCCTGCTTAACGCTGGGGGTGAGCTTTTTCAGGTAACCATTTACGCCACCTCTTCCAGCGGAGACCCCTACAAAATCCAGCAACTGAACATTTCCCGCCAAACGGCGTATTAAAAAAATCCCCGTTCAAACGAACGAGGATTTTTTCTTACTTCCCTTCCGGAATCATGTGCACGTCGCCCTGCTCATCCTGCTGCTTCTGCGCCTGTATCCCATCCGCAAGTAGCCGCCTGCTGCTGGTTATGGGATTATGCGACTGGTCGCTAATCGCTTGGTAAATAATCATTTATGTATAATCCTCGGCTCCTTTTGCGCCGAGGATTTTTTGTAATTTACTGTGTATCAGATGCTTATCGACCAGTGGCTGGGGTGCGTTGCATTGTGTGAGGGGGTAGATGAAGGTACTTTTCAATCTGGCGGAGCCTGGCCGATGTTCTGTTGCGTAGGAGTGAAACCAGTTCCCTTTTAACATCGTCCGGCAGGGAGGGGATTTCCGTTACGTCGCTTATACGATATTCTTTCAGGAGTATTGCCGTACAGTCTTTATAAACGGAGTCGGAATAGTTGTTGTGGTCTTCCTTGATAGAGTAGTCACTTCCGGTATTGTCATGGAATGACCGAATCATGGTTTCCAGATCACCATAGTAGCTGATGGTTTCTTTATAGTCAATGACATTCCATAGGTTAATCGCATAATCTACAATTTGTTGCAATTCCCCTGGGCTCAGCATTCTTTTCCACCGTTTCAACTGCTCATATCGTAAATAACCACCACCTGTGTAAATCCGTTTCACTTCATTGTACACAGAGCGGAATTTCCAACTTTTTTTGCCGATATCCAGTTTGGCGGAGTAGGGAGCTTTTTCCTGTGCATATCGCAAAAAATTCCAACGGTACTCTTCGGCCTTTTCCACCATCTTGCGCTCGACGGGATTGTTGAAATTGTAATTGATGGTAGTTTTTACCTGTTTGTTCCCCAGTTTGACGGAACTCATGTACCGATGCTTGAATAAGGGACCTTTTCTGCCGCGGGACTCGTTCCACTCTCGCGCAAACAGGTGTGTATACTGTTGAACAAACCGGGACAGGCTTGTGTTGTCGGGCGCTATAACTGTGTTGTGTAAATGGTCCACCATGGGGCAGAGTGCCAGCACGGGGATATTGCATCGGCGGGCAACAGTGCAATAGATAGTGAAAAAAACCAGATAATCGCTGACCGAGTAAAAAACCAAGACGCCGTCAATGGTCTGTTGGCACACGTGGTGCACTTCTCCGGGGTAAACTTTTCGCTTCTTCATAATCCTTCGGGCCCATCCTTTGGTGCGATGAGCGTTTGCAAGATAGGGCGTAGAAGACGGAAAAAGAAGAATCGGTAGAAAAAAAGTGTTGTTTCACATGTTTTTTTTGCTGTTTCTTACGATTTTATGCGGTTTTAAACGATTTTATTTACTCCCAGATAACCCATTTCCGGTCCAACAGAATCCGTTTTGGCGATCCTGCTACGCCTCCAATCTGGTAGTTCCCTGCACTGTCCACCAGCGAAGCAATGGCCTTGTTCACACGTGCAATGTGAACGTTTAAGTCGTTATTGAACAAATCCATGATCCGGTTGACGCGAGACTCAATTTCCGTCGGCTCTGAACTTTTGCTGACGCGCCGATAAAAATGGGCCAGTTCCCTCCGGTAAGTTGTTATTTCTTTTAGCGGAATTCCTTCCGGATGTTTCAGAAAGAGTAACAGGATACTCTTGGCCATGGGTCTGACTTTCAGCTCCGTGGAGCCGATAAAAACACGGCACGTCCTGGTTACCCGAACACATTTTTCTGGCCGCAGTGAGATTGCGCGCCTGCTTACCTCCTGCATGGCTTTTCGCACAAAGGTAATCAGTTCCTCCGTTTCCTGTTCTTCCCAGTTAATACCATAGAGTGCCTGCGGCTCTTCCAGCGAGCCCCAAACCAGATAATATGCGGCTAACCATCCCTCTAACATGGTTTTTTTCTGGCAAAGATAGTGGAAAGGGTTTATTACGCCGATTTTCGCTGGTCGATAATGCGCTGTATATCAATGTTTTACTGGAAATCCTCGGCGCAAAAAGAGCCGAGGATTTCTTATAAGTGGTTGATTAATAGTACGTTACCGACCAGCTGCTACAGGAGATACACTCGCTTCGCTCGGTATGACAGAAGGGGAGGCTCGAAATGACAGGAAGCAGACAAAACTTTTTTGCTCCCCCTTGTGGGGTAGAAAAAGTTTTCGTCTGCGAAGGTTGCCTGAACAAGAACGTGCGTTTTCGCTCCCCCTTGTGGGGTAGAAAAAGTTTTGGTCTGCGAAGGGGAGGGGGAGACACAAAAAAAGCAACCCGGATGGGCTGCTTGTTTTCTACCAGCGGTCTTCGTCGGAGACGGAGAGTTTCTTGCGGGCGTGGCGGCGACGGGCGCTCAGGACGCGACGGCCGTTGGCGCTGGCCATTCTTGCGCGGAAGCCGTGCTTGTTCACACGCTTGCGGCGGGAAGGTTGGAATGTTCTTTTCATGATATCTCTATTTTATTATTTTCGCGTAAGGACTGCAAAGGTAGCAATTCCGGCGGAAAATGCCAAATTTTTTTAGAGATTTTCAATATGTACCACCAGCTTCCCCTCATACCACGCATCGTGGAGCCAGGAAGATACGGGCCAGGTGTGCACGGAGCCGCGGGGAAGCTTGTGCCGGGCCATCACGGCGGCAATCTCCTCGTTCACGTCGCCGCCTTTCAGGTACAGAATCCCCTGCGAGTACTTGCCTTTCACCCAGGGGAAAAAGTCCGGCAGGGCCGCCACGGCCCGGGACACTACAAAGTCAAAGGCCGATGGCAACGTTTCAGCCCGCGCATTCACCACCTGCACGTTGGGCAGCCCCAGCGCGGAGCTGACCGCCTGCGCCACAATGGTTTTCTTCCCCACGGAGTCGCACAGCGTAAACTGCGCCCCCTCAAACAGAATGGCCAGCGGAATCCCCGGAAAACCGCCTCCGGTCCCCAGGTCCAGCACCGCAGCGGAAGCAAACTTTTCCCACAGCTCCGGCACCGTCTGCAAATACCGCGCAATAGCGAGCGAATGCAGCACATGGTGCTCATACAGCGCGTCAATGTCCTTCCGCGAAATCACGTTAATCTGCGCGTTCCATTCCCGGTACAGCGCGTCCAGCGCCTCAAAGCGCTCCATCTGCAGGGCCGATAAAGAAAAATCGGCCTCCAACATACTTTTCCAGTTCATTCCACTTCCCCCCGTAACATCATTTGCGACAGGTGCTGCTTCCCGCGGCGGATGCGTGTGCGCACGGTGTTCAGCTCTAAGTCGAGTTCCTTGGCAATCTCCTCGTACTCCAGCTCCTCAATCATGTACTTGATCATCACGTCTTTATACAGCGACGGCAGCTCGTCTATGTAGCCCATCAGCCGCTGGTGCAGCTCGTCGTTGATAATCTCTTCTTCCGGCGTATAGTCCGTGAGCTGGGCCCCCTCCGACCCTTCGGAAGACGCCTTGTGCAGGATGCCTTCCTTCTTCTCGTCCTCCCGTTGGATGGTCGATAAATGGTCCAGTGCCGTCCGGGTGGCAATGGTCAGCAGCCACGGCCGGAACTCGCGGGATGCATCGAAGCTCCGGAGGGCCTGAAATGCCTTCTGGAAGCTCTCGGTGACTACGTCATCTACATCGGCCTTCCACTGGAAATAGCCGCTCACGCGTCCGCGGACCGCCCGCTCGTGAATCTGGTAGAGCATGCGGTAGGCCATCTGGTCGCCGGCAATGGCCCGCTCGATGATGTCTTTTTCGTTATCTTGCATGGTATGAGATTTCTCGACTTCGCTCGAAATGACAGGTTAATGCGCTTCTAACCAATTGATTCCTGACGAGCATTCCACGGTAAGCGGGACCGACAGTGTGATTACGTGCTCCATGACGTCCGTCACCAGCGCCTTGAGCGCCGGAACTTCCTCGGGCACGGCGTCGAACAGCAACTCGTCGTGAATCTGCAGCACCATCTTGCTCCTAAGGCCCTGCTCCTTCATGCGGGCCGCCACGCCAATCATTGCCAGTTTGATGATATCGGCCGATGTCCCCTGGATGGGCGCATTCACCGCATTCCGTTCCGCCAGCGAGCGCACGGTAGCGTTCCGCGCCTGGATGTCCGGCAGGTACCGCCGCCGCCCGAAAAGCGTCTGAACATAGCCATGTTCGCGCGCAAAGGCAATGCTCCCGTCGATGAACGAACGGATGGCGGGGAAGGAGGCAAAATACCCGTCGATAAGCTCTTTGGCCGCCGCCCGGGGTAGGTGCAGCCGTTGCGCCAGCCCGAAGGTGGAGATGCCGTACATGATGCCGAAGTTGGCCGTCTTGGCCATGCCGCGCTGCTCCCGCGTGACCTCGGAAACGGGAATGCCGAAAATCTTGGCCGCCGTTGCCGCATGCACGTCCACGCCGTCCCGGAACGCCTGCGTAAGGTGCTCGTCGCCGGAAAGATGCGCCATGATGCGCAGCTCAATCTGCGAGTAATCCGCACTCACAATCACCCCGTCCGGCGTCCCCGGAACAAAGGCCTTGCGAATCTCTTTTCCGCGCTCGGTGCGGATGGGAATGTTCTGCAGGTTGGGATTGGACGATGACAGCCGCCCCGTAGCCGTAAGCGCCTGATTGAACGTAGTATGCACGCGTCCGTCCAATGGCGAAACGTAGGTGGGAAACGGCTCTATGTAGGTCGATAACAACTTTTTCACGGCCCGGAATTCCAGGATTTCATCCACGATGGGATGCCGGTCCGCGATGGCGAGCAGGGTGGCCTCGTCCGTGGAAAACTGCCCCCTGCCGCTGCGCTTGGCCTTGGGGTCCAGTTTCAGTTTCTCGAAAAGGAGCTCTCCCACCTGTTTGGGAGAGGAGATGTTGAGCTCCGGCTCACCAGCCATCTCGCGGATGCGCAATTCGCGCTCCGCCAGCTCCTTGCGGAGACCGTCGGCAAAATTCCGAATGACGCCCATGTCCACCTTTACGCCGTCGCGCTCCATCTGGGCGAGCACCTTGGACAGCGGCTCCTCCATGGTCAGGTAAAGCTCCGGCAGTTCTGTGCGCAGCTTTTCGCCTATCGGCACCAGCACGGAGGCCTCCCGCAGGGCGGCGCCGTTGTCTTCCTGAGGCATATCGTCAAAGAGCGAACCGGTGGACGCCACTTCCTCGCGCGCCTCCAGTGAAATGCCCAAATAGCCCTGCGCCAGGGCGCTAAGGTCATGGCTGCGCTCCGGATTGAGCACGTAGTGCATGAGCTGGATGTCCCACCATCGGCCCTCCAGGGCAAGGCCATCCGCCGCCAGCACATTCGCCAGTTTCTTCAGGTCCACGCCATACTTGTCGATGTCCGCATCCTCCAGCAGGCCTTTCGCCTGTACAGGGGAGACCTGCACGGCCAGGCCGCCGGCACTGAGGACGATGTGCGTGCCGGTGAGCACCAGGCCCAGTTTCCCGGCCTTGCGGGCGGCTTCGGTGACCTCCGGGAGGGAGGCTTCGCGGAAGGCCGTGGAGAGGAGAGATTCTTCGCTTCGCTCAGAATGACAAATGTTGCCCAGAGGAGCGTTGTTGTCATCCTGAGGAGCGTTGTTGTCATCCTGAGGAGCGTTAGCGACGAAGGATCTCAGGTATTTCTTCAGCGAAGAGAATTCATACTCCTGGAACAGCTGCGCCAGGCGCGGGGTGAACTCCCCGGTGTAGCGCATGTCGGCCAGGGTGACCGGCAGGTCCATGTCCGTCTTGATGGTAACAAGCTGTTTGGACAGCGCCATGTGCGGCCGCGCTTCCTCGAACTGCGCCTGCTGGCGGGCGGTGAGCTCGCCCAGGTGCGCGTAAATGTTCTCTATGCTGCCGTATTTGGCAATAAGCTTGGCGGCGCCCACTTCTCCCACGCCATTGACGCCGGGCACGTTGTCCGCCGTATCGCCGCAGATGGAGAGCATGTCAATCACTTGCGCGGGCTCCGAGATGCCCCACTTGGCGCAGAGCTCGGGGATGCCCCAGACTTCCGCATCGGCCCCGCCTTTGCCGGGCTTGTACTGGAAGCTGTGCGGGCCAATGAGCTGGCCGTAGTCCTTGTCCGGCGTCACCATGTACACGTTCAGCCGGTCCGATGCGTTCTGTGCGGTCAGGGAGCCGATGACGTCGTCCGCCTCAAAGCCGGGCACCATCACCACGGGGATGTTCATGGACCGGACCAGCTCCGTGAGCGGTTCCAGGGCCTCTATCACCAGCTGCGGCGTAGGGGGGCGCGTGCCTTTGTATTCCGGAAACAGCTGGTTGCGGAAGGTACCGCCCGGCGGGTCGAAGGCCACCGCCACATGCGACGGCTTTTCCCGCTCCAGCAGCTCCAGCAGGTACTTGGTGAATCCGAAGAGGATGGACATGTCCGCCCCTTTGGAGTTGATCATGGGACGGCGCAGGAAGGCGTAGTACATTTTGAACACCAGCGCATGGCCGTCGATGAGAAACAATTTGTCCATAGCCTCCAAAGGTACGAATTATTTTCGTAAATTTGTGCTGCTAAAACCTGAACACATGAAAATACAAGGAAAGACCGTTCTCATTACCGGCGGATGCTCCGGCATTGGGAAAATCATGGCCCGGCGGTGCCTGGAAATGGGCGCCAGCCAGGTAATCGTATGGGACATCAACGAGGCCGCCATAGACGCCACCGTGCAGGAGCTCTCCGCCAAGGGCTTCATCAAAGGCTTCAAGGCCGATATCGCCAATCCCGCGTCCATCGACACGGCATTTGCCGCAACCAAGACCGCCTGTGGCGATGTGGACCTCCTTATCAACAACGCGGGCATCATCACCAACAACAAGACGTTTGCCGAGCAGACGGACCAGGACATCGACCGTACCATGGACATCAATACCAAAGGCGCCATGTACGTGACGCGGCGCTACCTCAAGCCCATGAAAGAACGCGGCGTGGGGCACATTTGCAACATTACCTCGTCGGCCGGCATGCTGGCGCTGCCCAAAATGTCGCTGTACGCTGCCTCCAAGTGGGCGGCCATCGGCTGGAGCGAGAGCGTGCGCATTGAGCTGGAACGGGAGAAGAGTCCGGTGAAAATCACCACCATCGCCCCGTATTTCATCAATACCGGCATGTTCGACGGCATTCATTCCTTCTTCCGCATTCTGCCGCCGGAGGAGGTGGCCCGGAAGGCCCTGCGGGCCGTGGAACTGGATCTGGGCTACCGCGGCATCAACTTCCCGTCGCACTTTATCCGCCTCATGCAAGGCATCTTCCCGCACAGCTGGTTCAACTTCCTGTTTGGCGATGTGTGCGGGCTCTATACAGTTATGGATCATTTTACCGGCAGGAGGAAATAATATGGCACTGGAAAATACAAGCGCAGCAAGAATTCAGGAACTGGTGGAAAAGCAGCGGGCGTTCTATGCCACGGGCGTCACCCGCGACGTGGCCTGGCGCAAGCAGGAGTTAAAAGCCTTCAAGGCCGGCCTGCAGAAGTGGGAAAAACCGCTCTGCGACGCCCTGTGGGCCAATTTGCACAAGAGTTACGAGGAAGCTTTCATGACAGAAATCGGCCTGGTGTACGGGGAGATTTCGGAGGCCATCCGCAAAGTGGACAAATGGGCCCGTCGCAAGCGTCGTCCCACGCCCCTCACCGGCATGCCGTCCTCCAGCTACATCGTGCGCGAACCGCTGGGCTGCACGCTCATCGTCAGTCCCTGGAACTATCCCGTACAGCTTCTCCTGAACCCGCTCGTAGGCGCCATCTCGGCTGGCTGTACGGCCATTTTAAAGCCCTCGCCCTACGTTCCGGAAGTCTCCAAGGTCATTGAAGAATTCATTGCCGACACCTTCCCGGAGGAGTACGTGGCTGTGGTGCAGGGCAATCGCGTAGTGAACGGCGAACTGTTCAAGCACCGCTACGACCTGGTGTTCCTCACCGGCAGCCCGTCCTTAGGCAAGATTGCCATGGCCGCGCAGGCGCAGTATTTAACGCCGATGGTGCTGGAGCTGGGCGGCAAGAGCCCTTGCATCGTGGACAAGGACGCCGACCTCACCCTGGCCGCCCGGCGCATCGCCTGGGGCAAATGCCTCAACAGCGGGCAAACCTGCATCGCCCCGGATTACCTGTTCCTGCATGAGGATATCAAAGACGCTTTTGTCGATGCCTTCAAGCGGGAGCTCGCCGGCCTGTACCCGGACGGAACGGAGCAGTCCCGGCTCTTTGTGCACATTGTGAAAGACAGCGCCTTCGACCGGCTCACCGGCTACCTGAAAGACGGAAAAATCGTTGCCGGAGGCCATTACAACAAGGAAAAGCTGTGGATAGAGCCCACCCTGCTGGAAGGCGTTTCGCCGGATGCTCCCGTGATGCAGGAGGAGATTTTCGGCCCCATCTTCCCCATCCTCACCTTCAAGGACCGGCAGGCGGTGGCGGACTTTGTGAACCGCCGCGAGAAACCCCTGGCCTTCTATTATTTCGGCAAGGGGGCCGATGGCTGGGATATCATCGGCAGGACCACTTCCGGCGGCGCCTGCATCAACGACACCATCATGCACATTGCCAACAGCAACATTCCCTTTGGCGGCGTGGGCAATTCCGGCATGGGCAGCTACCACTCGGAGCGCAGTTTCCTGGCTTTCAGCCATGAGCGCAGCGTGGTGAAGACACCCACCTGGATAGACCTGAAATTCCGTTACATGCCGTACGGGATGTTCAAGCTGGTGAAGTGGATGCTGCTGCATTAGGCATTTGCAAATTCATCAAAAAATCCCTACCTTGGTCGAATAAACCGCATTGTATGATGAACATTCAGGAAGAAGCCGCCCGCTGCCTTTTGTGCGCCGATGCCCCCTGCAGCAGGGCCTGTAAGAACGGAGATCCTGCAAGGACCGTCCGCTCCGTCCGATTTGGTAACCAAGCCCTTGCACGCCAATGGGTAAAGGATTGCTCGGAGGAGGAACTCGTTGCAGCGGAGAAGGCTTGTATCCATTATGACTTTCCCATCCGTATCCGTGAACTGGTAAAGGCGCTTCCGGAGGTGCCTTCCGGGCCCCTTCCCAGCCTGGCGATTGACTTCTGCGGCATCCACTGCGAGAATCCTTTCTTTCTGGCCTCGTCGGCCGTGTGCACCAATTATGAGATGGTGGCACGGGCCTTCCAGGCAGGTTGGGCGGGTGTGTTCTACAAAACCATCTGCCTTCAGGAAATCAAGGAAGTATCGCCCCGTTTCGATGCCGTCCATGTGAACGGAGCGCACGGAGACTTCTTCGGCTTCCGCAACATGGAGCAGCTCAGCGAGAACCCCGTGGACGAGGACTTTGAGATTCTGCGCCGCCTGAAGAAGGACTTCCCTTCCAAGGTGGTGGTTGCCTCCATCATGGGGCGGGAAGAAAAGGAGTGGGTAGCGCTTGCCAAGCGGGCGGAGGAGGCCGGCTGCGACGCCGTGGAACTCAATTTCTCCTGCCCGCAGATGCGGCAGGCCGGCATGGGCAGCGACGTGGGACAGGACCCCGAGCTCGTGATTTTCTTCACGGCCGCCGTCAAGCGCAGCGTCCGCATTCCCGTCATTCCCAAGATGACGCCCAACATCACCCATATTTCGGACATTGGCACGGCCGCCTGTTTTGCTGGTGCCGACGCCATATCGGCCATCAATACCATCAAGAGCGTTACCATGGGTGATGGCTCGGAGGTGAACGGCAGCCAGACGGGCTCCGGCTATTCCGGCAGGGCCGTGAAGCCCATCGCCCTGCGCCATATCCTGTCCATGGCGCTGCACCCCCTGATGCAAAAGGTGCAATACAGCGGCGTGGGCGGCATCGAGACCTGGATCGACGCCCTGGAGTTCATTCAGCTTGGCTGCCGGAACGTGCAGGTGTGTACGGCCGTGATGCAGTACGGCTATCGGATTATCGAGGACCTCACGGCCGGTCTCAAGCATTACATGGCCGTGCGGGGCGTGGAAAAACTGTCGGATCTGGTGGGCGAGCGTCTGCCGCAGTTCCGGCTTCCGTCCAACCTGGACCGGGACACGGTGGTCTATCCCAAATTTGACACCGGCAAGTGCATCGGTTGCGGCCGCTGCACCATCTCCTGTGCCGACGGCGGCCACCAGGCCCTGGTCTTTGACGCGGGAACGCGTAAGCCCCGGTTCATCGGCCCCAAGTGCGTGGGCTGTCACCTTTGCCGCATCGTCTGCCCCGTGGGCGCCATCTCCTCCTCCAAGCGCGTGCCCAAACGCGCGTGATTACTAAAACTATCTTGCACAAAAGCGAAAACCATGGCCGACGAAAAAATCATCTTTTCCATGAACGGGGTGAGCAAAATCCTCCCCCACAACAACCGAGTCATCCTCAAAGACATTTACCTGGGCTTCTTCTACGGAGCCAAGATTGGCATTATCGGCCTCAACGGTTCCGGTAAGTCCACCCTCCTGAAAATCATCGCCGGGGTGGAGAAATCCTACAAAGGCGAGGTGGTATGGGCGCCCGGCTACAGCGTGGGCTACCTGGAGC
>DFFY01000100.1:1217-9702 GCA_002371115.1 Bacteroidales bacterium UBA3764 | reverse complement strand
AGGCACAATACATGAACGCCCATCCAAGGGCAAAAAACGAAGACGGAAATGATTAACGTTAAGTCCCTCAAGTTCAACGCAGACGAGAAGCTGCTGGACTACATTGACAAAAAAGTTGGAAAAGTAGAAAAGTTCTTCGACAACATGGGTGACATAGACGTCACCTTAAGCCTCCTTCCGGACGCAGAAAACAAGAGCGTCAAGCTCCAGACCCACATCCCGGGCGAGGACCTCATCATCGAGCGCCAGGCGCACACCTTCGAAGAAGCCGTGACTGTCGCCGCCGATGCCCTCAAGGAGAAGATTGTGCGCGCCAAAGAGAAGAAATTCGTCAAATAACAGTGGCAGCCAAGGGCTACATCGAAACGGACCGGCAGGTCCGAAGCATACTTGAAGATGTCCGTCACGGCATCTTCAAGTCTGTTTATTTGCTCATGGGCGAGGAGCCCTATTATCCGGACCTGGTGGCGGATGCCATCATCGGCCATTGCCTCCAGGAGTGGGAAAAAGACTTCAACGAAACCATTTGTTACGGGGCCGATGTTGACGCGGACACCGTCATCACGGCCGCCCGCCGTTTCCCCATGATGGCGGACCGGCAGTTGGTGGTGGTGAAAGAGGCCCAGCAAATGAAGGGCCTGGAGGAACTGTCCGTCTATTGCCAAAACCCGCTGGACAGCACCGTGCTGGTGATTTTGATGCACGGTGCCAGTGCCGACAAACGGAAAGCGCTGTACAAGAGCGTCCTCAAGACGGGCGTCATTGTGGAGTCGCTGCCGCTGAGGGATTACGAACTGCCGCAGTGGATTCAGGCCTATTACGAAGGCCGGGGGCTGCGCATCCATCCGGAGGCGGCCCTGCTGCTGGCGGAGAGCGCCGGCACGGATTTGGGCAAGATAGCCGTGGAAACGGAAAAACTCCTGAAGAACCTGCCGGAAGGCGTACAGGAGATTTCTGTGGCCGATGTGGAAAGAAACGTGGGCGTAAGCCGCCAGTACAGCGTTTTTGAACTCACCAAGTGCCTGAGTTTCCGGGAAAGCGCCAAGGCGCTCCGCATTGCCGCCCACATGGGGGAGGCGCCCAAGTTTGCCCTGCCCATGGCCGTGGCGCCGCTGTACAATCATTTTTACCGGATTCTGAAGTACCATGCCCTGCTGGAAAAAGGCCGTCCGCAGCCAGGGGAGGCCGCCAGGGTGCTGGGCGTGAATCCGTATTTCATGAAAGAGTACGACGCCGCCGTGCGGAATTACCCGCTCCAGCGTTGCGCAAACGTGATATCGCTTCTGTGCGAATACGACTACAAAGGCAAGGGCGGGGACGCCGGCGAAGCCACTCCCGCGGAACTGCTCATAGAATTGGTGACTAAAGTATTAAATTATTAGATGGCAATTATAGAAGTACAGAATGTAAGCAAGAACTTCGGCCCCAAAGTGGCGCTGGACCACGTGTCGCTGGATATCCCGGAGGGCAAAATCTTTGGTCTGCTGGGGCCCAACGGGGCGGGGAAGAGCACCCTCATCCGCATCATCAACCGCATCACCATCGCCTCGGAAGGGCAGGTGCTCTTCAAAGGGCATCCCATCACGGAGGCGGACGTGGCCCGTATCGGCTACCTTCCGGAAGAACGCGGCCTGTACCGCAAAATGAAGGTGGGGGACCAGGCCATGTACCTGGCGCAGCTCAAGGGCATGAGCGCCCGCGACGCCGCCGTGGAGCTCAAAAAATGGTTCGTCCGTTTTGACATTGCGGACTGGTGGAACAAGAAGGTGGAAGAGCTCTCCAAGGGCATGGCGCAGAAGGTGCAGTTCATCACCACGGTGGTGCACAAACCCTCGCTCATGATTCTGGACGAGCCTTTTTCCGGCTTCGACCCGGTGAACGCGGAGCTTATCCGCAAGGAAATTCTCCGTCTGAAGGACGAGGGCGCCACCGTGATTCTATCGACCCATAACATGGAGAGCGTGGAGGCCCTGTGCGACAATATCGCCCTCATTAACAAGGCGCGCCTGGTGGTGACCGGCGGCACGGACGACATCCGGCGCCAGCATGGTGAGGACAATGCGGAAATCGAATATACGGACGCCGCTTTGGAACGCCGTACGGTGGTGGTACCGCGCGCCCAGGTGAATGCCAAACTGACGGAGCTCATCGGCCAGGGAGTTACCATCAATTCCTTCAAGGAGGTGATTCCGCGCATGAACGACATTTTTATCAAACTCGTGACGGAGGAGGCTTAGCGTATGAACTTTAGAAAATTAGGGATAGTCATTGAACGCGAATACCTGAACAAGGTCAAGAAGAAGAGTTTCCTGCTCATTACCTTCCTGACGCCGGTGCTGTTCGCGGCCATCGCCCTTCTGCCTTCGCTCATCATGCTGGGCGCCAAGGAGGAGGCCAAACAGGTGGGTGTTGTGGACCGTTCCGGCATCGTACTGCCGTATTTGGAAAGCGGTGAAGTGTTGGAATACAAGGATTTAGGGGCCGATGCAGACGTAGAGGCCATCAAGGCGGACTTGAGCGGGGCCGATATTGACATTCTTCTTACCATCTCCGCACTGGACCCGGAAACCAAGAGCGTAACGGCAGATACATATTCGCTCAAGCCGATAGGAATGGACAGCGGCAGTTCCATCGAGAACCGCATCAACGACGCCGTGGAGGCGTACCGCATCGATTCTTATGGGATTGAGAACCTGGAAGAAATTATGCACAGCGTGAAGTCCAACGTGCATGTGTACAATTATACCATCTCCGAGAGTGGTGAGGAAAGTATTTCTGAATCAGGTGTTTATATGGCCGTTTCCATGCTCCTGGGCATGGCGTTGTACATGTTCATCGCCCTGTTCTCGGGCATGGTGATGGGCTCCGTGATTGAGGAGAAGAGCTCGCGTGTAGTGGAGGTGCTGGTGTCCAGCGTAAAGGCGACGGAGCTCATGTTCGGCAAAATCATCGGCGTGGCGCTGGTGGCCCTGACGCAGTTCCTGCTGTGGATTCTGCTTACGCTCCTGCTGCTGGCGGTGGCGGGCGGTATCATCGGCAAGGACAAACTCATGGGCATGATGGCCGATGACCCTGCTACAGAGATGGTTGCGGGGATGAACGAAAACGTGAACCTGCCGGAGGGCATGGACCTGAACGCTGCCTTGGGCGCCGCTGCGGATACCACGGCTGTGGCGGGCGAACCTACTGGTTTGCAGGCAATCACCAGTACTATCGGCAACCTGAACCTGGGCCAGATTCTGCTGTCGTTCATTTTCTTCTTCATCTTCGGTTACCTGCTGTATGCGTCGCTGTTTGCGGCCATTGGCAGCGCCGTGGAGAACGAGGGCGATTCCACGCAGCTCCAGCTGCCGGTGACAGTGCCGCTGATGCTGGGCTTCTTCATCGCCCTGTATGCGTTCAAGGCGCCGGACAGCTCGCTGGTGTTCTGGGGCTCCATGATTCCGTTTACCTCGCCCATCGTCATGCTGGCGCGCATTCCTTTTGGCGTGCCGGGTTGGGAACTCATCCTGTCGATGGTGCTGCTGGTGCTTACGTTTGCCCTTTGCGCTTGGGCATCGGCCAAAATATACAAGGTGGGCATCCTCATGTATGGCAAGAAATCCAGCTTTAAAGATTTGTGGAAATGGCTGAAACAACGCTAATGCCTGCGTGCAAGTTCTTTTTAATACCTTCGATTCATGAACAACACTAAAATTTGGTATATCGGCTGGGCGCTGATTATTGTAGGCGCCGTGTTTGCCGGGGCGCAGGCCATGAAGGACGACGGGCCTGCCATCGCGTGGCGGCGGGTTGCCATGGACGGCCACCGGACAGGTGCGCAGCCGGTGACGGCGGCCAATGTTCCGGAGGCGCTCGGTACTTTCTCGGACGAGGGTTACATGAGCCCTTCCGGCGTATGTTATACGGACGATTCTCCTGTGGCGCTGGAGGCGGCCGCCCTTATGGACGTTCAGCCGCAACTGGCTCACCTGAAGACGGTTATCGGCCATTCTGCCGGCATGTACATGAACCTGCGCAACCAGCCTGACCTGCCGCTGGGGAACCTGGTCGCGGATGTTTTCCGGGACTACGGCTCGCGTTATTTTAAAGTGCCGATGGACTTTGCCATCACCAATTATGGCGGCATCCGGACACCCATGCCGGCCGGGGCGGTGACGCTGGAGGATATATCGTCCATGTTCCCGTTCAAAAACTACCTTTGCTATG
The DNA here is from genome assembly GCA_002371115.1 of Bacteroidales bacterium UBA3764. Taxonomy (GTDB): domain Bacteria; phylum Bacteroidota; class Bacteroidia; order Bacteroidales; family UBA932; genus Cryptobacteroides. The sequence continues at coordinate 5,493 of DFFY01000100.1, read as the reverse complement.
CGCAGCTGAAGGGGGAGAACCTGACGAAGCTGCTGGAGCAACTCGCTGGTACCAAGGCGTTTCAGGCGGTGTCGGGCTGCGAGGTGCGCACCAAGGGAGGCAAGCTGGTGTCGGCAACGGTGGGCGGGGCGCCCATCGACCCTGCCCGTCTGTATAACGTGACCACGATTGACTTTTTGCTGGACGGCGGAGACAAACTGAACATTGGTGCGCTGGCGGAGAAAGTGGTGCTCACCAAGGTGCTGCTGAAGGACGTGATGCTGGATTATGTACGCTCCTGCGAGGCTGCCGGCAAGGAGATTGCAGCTGCGTCCGACGGGCGCGTAATCATGGAGGAATAGGCAATGAATAAGGTGTATAAATGGGTTCTGGTAGCGGCCGGTGTGCTGGCGCTGGGATTTTGTATCTATGTCGGGTATGTGAAGGGGACCAGGGAGGTGCATCGTCTGACGATTGTGCACGTGAACGATACGCATTCGCATTTTGAGCCGGAGCGCTCGGGAGACTATTCCGGCATGGGCGGCTCCCTGGAGCGGGCGGCGTATGTGGACTCGGTCCGTAAGGCCGATGGCGCCTCGAATGTGCTTTTGCTGCATGCAGGGGATTTCTGCCAGGGAACCTCCTATTTCTCGGAACTGGGCGGCATTGTGGAGGTGGAGGACCTGAATGCGATGGGCTACGATGTGGTGACTTTGGGCAACCATGAGTTCGACAACGGCATCGAGGGCCTGGGCAAGATGCTTTCCGGCCTGAACATGCCTGTGGTGGTGTGCAACTACGACTTCTCGCCGTTCGAGGCCGGGAAGTATATCCGGCCGTATGTGATTGTGGAGAAGGCGGGGCTCAAGATTGGCGTGGTGGGTGTGCTCTGCGGCCTCAAGGACATGGTGGCGGGGGATATCGCCAACCGCATTCCTGCTTACGACACGGTGCCCGCGGTCCAGAAGTATGTGGATGAGCTGCGCCCCCAGTGCGACCTGGTGATAGCCCTGACGCATATCGGTTACACCGAGCACAATCCCGGTGACCTGATTGATTCCCAGCTGGCTGCGGCCACGCGGGGAATCGACATGATAGTGGGCGGGCACTCGCATACTTTCCTGGAGGAGCCCGACTATGTGGCCAACCTGGACGGGAAACGTATCCCCATTGTCCAGGCCGGCTGGATGGGCGTGTACATGGGCGAATTCCATGTGACGCTCCGGAAATAGCCGCGGTTGTTGGTCTTGCCCTGTCATACCGAGCGTAGCGAGTGTATCTCCTTCCCCAATGGCGCAGGTCCGTGTTCTACTGGCTTACCTCCCTGTCATACCGAGCGTAGCGAGTGTATCTCCCGCCATGCTGGCCGCTAACCAATTGATACTCAACAAAATCCTTATAATCCTCGGCTCCATTTGCGCCGAGGATTTTCCGTAATCACCTGGCTTTTAGCCACTTACTGACCAGCCACTTGCAGGACGAGTATACCCCCCGTGACAGCTAACTGACAGATTTCCTATACAATCCTCGTTCAAAATCCGAACGAGGATTATTGCATAATTCACTGTTTTATAGCAAGTTAGCAATCTCACAGACTTGCTACCTAACCATACTACAGAACAGCGTTGCTTTCCTACTGGCATAGTTCCCTGTCATACCGAGCGTAGCGAGTGTATCTCCTTCCCCAATGGCGCAAGTCGGTGCACCCAATGGCGCAGGTCCGTGTATCTAATGGCGCAGGTCCGATTTTACCCTACTGACCTGCGCCGCAAATCTGCCTCTCACACCCTTCTGATGGCGCAAGTCCCACCCCTAAAAACGGACCTGCTCCATTCATCCCACCCACCTGCGCCACTCACCCTACCGACCTGCGCCGCACAGCCCTGCCAGGCGCCAACACCGCACACAGAACTCCTTCTGGCAGGAGGGTAAAATCGGCCCGAATAATCGTAAGAAAAATATTTTTTTCTGTATAATCGGTTGAAACAGCACAAAAAAACATGTGAAACAACACTTCTTTTCAACCGAACCTTGTTTTTCCGAAGCGCAGTTTTTAGGTTTGCAACAGCATTCCGGCTTCTTCGGAGGTGCTGCAAACCCCATTTTCGGGGTGCTCAACATCACATAACCTTAAAATTGTTTGCGTATGAACACCTTGTTGCACATCACCATCGGCGACGATGGAAAGGCCCAATTCTTCAGCGACTACGCCTCGTTGGAGGATGAAGTGGCCATTCAAATTTCTGTCCGGCAGAAGGCCGAGCCTTACCGCGGACCGCATCCGGACGTAGCAGAGGACTTGGTCCTCTGGCGTCGGGCCAAGGCGCGCGAACTGAACGTTCCCGCTTACTTCATCCTGCACCAGAAGGTGCTGTATGCCATCGCGGACCTGAAGCCTGCCACCAAAGAGGAACTCGTGATGGTCCCCGGCTTCGGCGAAATCATGTTCAACAAATACGGTAAAGACATCTTGGAAATCACTACGTTATGAGAAAGAACTATTTTCCGGGCGGAGGAAGTTTCCCGCCCAGTGGCAGGCCCAGTCCGGTACCGGGTATCCGCAGCCTCGCAAAAAATCAGTTATTATGGCCTTTCAACGCGTTGTAGAGCGGCTTTTGCCGGATGGCACCATCGCCAAAGTATATCCGTTTCACATCAGTCTGGAGGGAATGGAGTCCATTTTGTTATGCAGGGACGATGAAGATTACGACCATCTGGAGAAGAGCTTCTACTTGGGCGCATTGGATGCCAATGCGCTGGTGATTAGCGAGATAGCCATGTCCACGCACGGGCATTGTGCCGTACTGGCGGTCAACTGGGAGGGAGCCGCAGCGGTGGGCGAATATGTGAAGAAGCGCCACTCTCAGTACATCTCCAAGAAGTACGGCGAGCGGAATGTCATGGCCAGGACGCGGATTAGCGTGCAGTATCTGGATTCGGACCGATATGTTCGAAACGCCCTGGCCTATATTCCGCGGAATGCGGCCGATACCGGCTACAGGATTGAGGACTACCCGTGGTCGTCCTATCGGGGAATGTTTGCCCGGGCGGAGATGGTGGCCGGCTGGCGGGCTGTGAGCGGATTAAGCCGCCGGGAAAAAGAAATGCTGTTCCGCACGCACAAGGACCTGAGCCAGGTGGCCTGGGTGCTGGACGAGCGGGACCGGATTGTCCCCAGCTCCGCCTGCGACTGCGCCTATGTGGAAAGTGCCTTCCTGGGTGACCAAACCTACTATTTGCGGCTCATCGGCGAGGTGAATCCCGCCGAAATGCATCAGAAACTGGTTCTGAACAGCCGCGTCTGGCAGAACGACGCCAAGTTCATGGTCTGTGTGGCCGATGTGGCCGGTCGATGGTTCAAGAAGGAGGTCACGGCGCTGACTCCTGCCGAGAAAGCCAAGCTGATAACCTACTTATTCCGAAGCTATTACACCTCCGTGGCCCAGCTGGCCAGGTGTTTACAGCTCCGCAAGGAGGACGTTCGCCGCGTCCTCTTGGAGAACTACATCCGTCCGCGTGATTAGACAGGCAGGAGACGCACTCGGGCTTCGCCCTCGGTATGACAATAACCGGCACTTGGGGAGTAGGGGACCGTGCTCGAGGCCTGTTTCCGGAAGGAAGGCGCTCGCCAGACCCCCCCGAGCCGTGTTCTGTGAGGGGGCGGTTCCGTGAGATAGTAGCCGCCGCACTTGGTTGTGTGCGGCGGCGCTGTTCTGTGCCTGGTGATGGCGCCTGGCAGGACAGTAGGGTGAGTGGCGCAGGTGGGTGGGATGAATGGATCAGGTCCGTAGGGTAAATGGTGCAGGCCTGTAGGGTGAGTGGTGCAGGCCTGTAGGGTGAGTGGTGCAGGTGGGTGGGGTGAATGGTGCAGGTCCGTTTTTAGGGGTGGGACTTGCGCCATCAGAAGGGTGTGAGAGGCAGATTTGCGGCGCAGGTCAGTAGGGTAAAATCGGACCTGCGCCATTGGGTGCACCGACCTGCGCCATTGGGGCAGGAGATACACTCGCTACGCTCGGTATGACAGGGAACTAAGCCTCGGAATCATGGCAGGAGATACACTCGCTACGCTCGGTATGACAGGGAGGTAAGTCTCGGTATGGACAGGGAGGTAAGCCTCGGAATGACAGGGGCGAATGACAGGGGCTATGCTTGGAGGAGCCTACAGGATATTCATGCTTTGCTCGCGGATTTTTTCCAGCTCGTCCTTCATGCGGACGACGAGCTGCTGGATGCCGGCATGGTTGGCCTTGGAACCGGTGGTGTTGATTTCGCGGCCCATTTCCTGGATGATGAAGCC
>DFFY01000100.1:0-1108 GCA_002371115.1 Bacteroidales bacterium UBA3764 | reverse complement strand
TTGCAGTGCTGGCGGAGCCGGACTTTTTCCTCGTTGATGTCGTACTTTTCCAGGTAGAAAATCATCTCCTGCTCAAAGCGCTCGGGATTGGGTTTGGCCGCCAGCTCCTCCAGGGCTTTTCCCAAACGCTCGCGGACCGTTGCAACGCGCTCTCCTTCAAGTGCTTCCACCTGGTCGTACAGGGAGAGAATCAGTGCCACGCGGGAAGTGACATCGGCATACAAAGCCTTGCCCTCGTTGGCACGGTAGGCCATGAGCTGCGACAAGGCATCGGACAGTGCCGCGGCTACCAGGGGCCATTCTTCGGGCGTGATGACATCGGCCTTGCGGGCCTCCACCACGTCCGGCATGCGGAGGAGGGAGCCCATGAGCGTGGCGGCAGAAACAGGGTCCCGCAGCTCCACGGGCGAGGCCTCGCGAATCTGGTGGAAGTGCTCCAGCAGCGCCTCCGTATTGATGGGCTGAACCATGCCGCCGGCAGCGGGCTCAAAGGTGACATACAGGTCTATAGTGCCGCGTACAAGCTTATCGGCCAATAATTTGCGTATCTCAAGGTCCTTCTCTTTGGGGAGGAGGGAACTTTTGATGTTGATATCGGCGCTTTTGCCGTTGAGGGTGCGGATTTCGAGGGTGAGCTTGCCGCTCGCGAGGGTAGCTTCGGCCTTGCCGTAGCCGGTCATGGATTGGATCATTCTCTGTAAAAGTTTGCGCAAAGATACGAAAATTCTTATATTTGCGGGTTAGCTAAATACTATACGTATGATTTTTGACCATATCAAGAACGTCGGCCTGTATAAAGGCCTCACGCCGGCCATCGACACGGCGCTGGATTACATCGCAAACGTAAAGCCCGATGTGGAGAACGGCACTTATTTCATAGAGAATGGGGTGAAGGTGGTCGTGAAAATTCCTGTTGCATAATGAAACGTACAATTATCATCACGGGCGGTGCGGGTTTCATTGGCTCGCACGTGGTGCGCCTGTTTGTGAACAAATACCCTGAGTATCACATTATTAACCTGGACAAACTGACGTATGCCGGCAACCTGGCCAACCTGAAGGATGTGGAGGACAAGCCCAATTACGAGTTTGTGAAGATGGATATCTG
>DFFY01000001.1:595-5760 GCA_002371115.1 Bacteroidales bacterium UBA3764 | reverse complement strand
GAGGAGGCTTTGCAGTCTCATTCAAACAGCTGTAAGGTATTTGATGATACCTTGCAGATGGGTTTGAATGACGGCATTCCGTCCTACATCCGATAGAAGGAATTCCACATCATCCTGGTTGTCCATCATGAAGTTCTCCGTGAGGACTGCAGGCATTACGGTGTGTCGGATGATATAAAAAGATGCTTCAAAATCGGCATCTCCATCGGAGAAATCTTTGCGGATTCTGCGCTCTGGGAAGTTGGCTTCCGCTGCTTCATAGAGTTTACTGGCCAGCAGATCTGCACTGGTCTCTCCGATGGTTGTATATGCCGACCAGCCTTGCGGCTGTCTCCATTCGTTTCCCCTCCCTGACGCGTTACAGTGGATGGAAATCAGTATTGAATCGGGTCCGTAAGCGTTTGCCCTGCGGACTCTTTCTTTTAGCGGGAGGTCGTTTTCTTCGGGTACTAGCAGTATAGCATCATACCCCCTCTGCTGGAGCCCGCTGACAACAGCAGAGGCAATTTCTCTGGTATAACGGTACTCCCGGAGTCGTCCGTCCGGAGAGCGTTTTCCACGGGTTTCTATCCCATGACCGTTATCGATTAAGATTTTCGTCATAGGTTTAAGTTATAGGTTCTTTGCAAAGGTAACGAAAAATGTTGCTATATTTGCAATTGGAAGCGGCGTAGTTCGCTGTTTCTGAACTGACATACTGCTCATTTAGAGCAACATTTACTTTTTACGGGTAGCTTCAGAAAATCGCCAAAATTCAACTCACCTATCCCAGTAACGAGTAGATGTCTGCATATTCGGGTGCAGACATCAAACTCATGGGGAGGTGAAAGGGTATTTGGCGATACCTCTGAAGCACCTATGAGGGCGACCTGCACCCTTTTTGCATGGCCGGCCCTCAAGAGTTACAGAGGGATGACGACCATTGCTTTGGATTGTGAACTAATCAGCCAGCTTCGGCGTTCTGCCGGAGAGGATATTTCCTGGTGCAAGAAGGCGAAAGCTGTATTAGTGAGCGATACGCTCGCTGAAGTGAAGGAACGAATGATGTCCCTGGCAGCGGATATGCCGGCACCTGCTTTTGTGAAGGATCTTGCATCGGCCGCTTTCCAGTCATTGATACGAGATGTACCACGGGAGGAATGGGAGTCGGTGGTCTTAGACACGGAGAGTATTTGCGTGGCCATCGGCCTGCAGGTTTATTATTCGGCTCTAGTTGGACAGATTTCTCCGGACGAGTTTGACGGCACATTCCTGAAAGCGTGGAATGTTTATTCCAACTTTGTCCGAGACTGGCTGAATTAGGATTACGGGATTATTTTGAGTACCTTTGCAACGGCACTGTCATAGTACAATGCCATTAAAATCGTCGCCGCCCCTGAGCCGTGAGGTCCGGGGGCGGTTTTTAGGGGGCTAAGTACAGTGTTTTCCGAGTGTCAGATGAAGGCTTGGTTTTTAGTACACTTTTAGTACACTTTTCAGATATAGGATGCCTTAGAAGTGCGTAGAATGCAGATTTCCGAGGTGCCCTATACTCCACCATTTCCAGACAGCAATCGGCAACCGGTCCGACATGAAGGTTCTGTCCACGGCATTGCACAGCGCGGTTAGCTGGTAATTTTTTGACCACCCAACCGCAAAAACGGGCTTTTTTGCGGTTAGCTGGTAAATTTCCAACCAGTTAACCGCACCCCAGCCAAATTTATCGGTGCAAATTTAATCATTTTAAGGATGAAAGCCAGCCTGAGGCCTACCGAAGGGATTCCACCATGGCCCGGGCAACGGCGGTAGAGGCGCCGGTGCCGCCCAGGAGGCGCCGGATCTCCGCGTAGTCGGAGAGCATCTGCTGCCGACAGGCGGCATCTTCCGTGATGCGGCGCATCTCGGCCACCAGGTTCTCCAGCGTGAAGTTCTCCTGCAGGAATTCCTTGAAAGCCAGCCGGTCGATAATGAGATTGGCCAGCGAAACATACTGCACCTTAATTAGACGGCGCATGATGAAGGCGCTGGCGGCGGCCACTTTGTACCCCACTATCTGGGGCGTGCCAATCAGCGCCGCCTCCAACGAGGCCGTGCCGGAATTGATGATGGCCGCCTCCGCATGCCGCAGCGCAGCATACGTTTCTCCGAACACCACATGCACGTACGAGCGCCCGCCCAGGTACTTTTCATAATCTCTCATGGAACGGGACGGCGCCGCCGCCACCACAAAATGGCAGGAAGGGTTCTCCGCATGCCACACATCGGCAAATTGCATGAAGGTGGGCATCATACTGCCGATCTCCATGGTGCGCGAGCCGGCCAAAAGGGCGATATACGGCGTATCCGGCACGCCCGTCCGCTGCAAAAAAGACTCCCTGGACTCCTGCAGGGCCGGACTTTGGTCGATGGCATCCACCAGCGGATTCCCCGCATAGGTAAATGGCACACCCTTGGACTCAAAGTACGGAATCTCGAACGGGAAGATGATGAACAGCCGGTCCACCCAGGCCTTGAGCTTGCGGATACGGCCCTCGCGGGACGCCCACACCTTGGGAGCGATATAATAATAGACCTTGAATCCGGCCCCGTGCGCGAATTCTGCAATTTTGAAATTGAAGCCGGGATAGTCGATCAGGATTACCACATCCGGTTTCCACGCCGCAATGTCGGCCTTGCAGTCCCGCACATTCCGGGCTATCGAAAAACTCTTGAGGAGCACTTCCACATAGCCCATCACGGCCGTTTCCCGGTAATCCTTCACCAAGCCCTCTCCCGTTTGGTGCGCCTTGTAAACGGCGTTCATCAGACCACCGCCCCAGAAACGGATATCGGCAGAAGGGTCCTCCGCATAGAGCCCTTTCATGAGGTTGCTGCCATGCAGGTCGCCGGAAGCCTCACCGGCTATGATGTAATACTTCATAATCTGTCATATCTACATTGCACGGGACGATGGTAACCCACCCCTGCTTCATCAGCAGATGGTCCGCCTCCCCTGCCTGTTCGTCGTCATTGACAAACTCGCCTTTCATGAAAAAGGCCTGCTCTCCGGGCTCCAGCTGCACGCGCTGCTGCTGCCACAGAAAAGCGTCCGTCAGCCCCAACGCGGCAAGCCTTTCCTCGTCCCAGGGTTCAAATTCCCGGATCCAATGTCCCCTGCCTTCGCGGGCAAAACGCACGCCCTTGATTTCCGATGCAGGCAAAGCCGGAAAATTGATATTGTAATACAGTCCGGGCCGATCCTCCGGCCACTCCTCCAGCAACATGCGGATGATTCCAGGCAACATCTTCTCCACGGCGGACAAATCCACGTCCTGCCGATGGCTGTCCACAGAAACGCCTATGGCCTTGATGCCATTGATGGCCCCCTCCTCCACCACACCTAAAGTAGCGCTGTAATTGGCGCCGGTGGAAGCATTGCTGCCATGATTGATACCGCCCACAACCAAATCCGGATTGCGCGCCTCGTATTTGAACTGCAGGCCGAACTTGACGCAAGAAGCCGGCGTAGCGTCCAGATAGCACCAGCGGCCCGGCCCTTCCTCCGGTAAATCTTTATAGGCCAACTGCTTGACACCCAGTGATACTGCCGTGGACATGGCGCTCTGGTGATACTTGGGCGCCACCACCGTCACCTCGCCAAACTGGGCCATTACGCGCGCCAGCACATGGATGCCGGGCGCCTTGTAGCCGTCGTCATTGGAAACCAATATTCTCATACTGCAAAGATACAAAATATCGCAAAAATGCTTATCTTTGAAAAATTCATTTGATAAACCATCCATCGTTTTACACTATGAAAAAGTATTCTTACCTTTTCGCCGCCCTGCTTGTCACCGCGCTAAGCCTGGGCGTTGTCTCTTGTAACAAAGACAACACGGAGCAGCAGCTGCCCAAAGCCAAAGTAACCGCCACCCAATATTACTCGGAGGACAAAATGACGGCCTACAACATCGAGTATCCCTCCAAGGACCCGTTCGGCAACCCCTGTACGCTTTCCGGAACCATTACCGTCGGTGACGAAATCCTTAACGGAAAAGAAGACGCCGTGGGCGTGGTGCTCGTGAACCACTTCACCGTGTACCGGAAAGACCAGTGTCCTTCCCAAGGCGACCTCATGATCCAGAAGTTCGTGGTTGGCAGCAAAATGGTGGGCGTTTCGGCCGACTATTACGGCTTCGGCTGCACGGAAGACAAGCCGCAGGCGTATTGCATCGGTTCCACCAATGCCCAGGCCAGCATCGACTGCCTCCTCGCCGCCCGTGAGCTCTTCCCCAGCTTGAACATCAAGATGGACGAGAGCAAAAACTACCTCTTCAACCTGGGCTATTCCCAGGGCGGACAGACCACCATCGCCGTGGAAAAACTGGTGTCGGAAAAGTATCCGGACATCAAAATCACCCATTCCTTCGCCGGCGGCGGCCCGTACGACATGCCGTCCACGTACAAAGTAATGACCGAGACCGACATCTCCGGCATGCCTTCCACCATCATCAGCGTCATGCTGTCTTTCAATGAGTATTACCAGCTGGGCTACTCCCGCGACAGACTGCTCCGCGGCGACGCCCTCGCCCATGCAGACGACTGGATCCTGAGCAAGAATTTCACCCAGCAGGAGATTGACGCCAAGATTGGCTCGCTGAGCTTCTCCAACTTTGCCAGCGAAGAGATTCAGAACCATGAATCGGAGGTGTCCAAAAAGCTGACGGCCGCCCTGGAAAAAGAGAACCTGACCAAAGGCTGGACGCCGGCCCCTAATGCCCGTATCGCCCTCATCCACCACAAGGACGACATTACCGTTCCGTATGTAAACCACACCAACCTGTACAACTTCCTGTCCAGTAAAATGGATTCCAATGATATTACGGAAGTAACCTGCGGAGACATCAAATGGATGGACGACATGCCTGCACACGAGAACGGCGCCGTGGATTTTGCCCTGAGAATTTTCGAGATTCTTACCACCGAATACGACTTTCCCTTCTGGCTCATCAATGAAGACAACCTCAAGCAATTGGTTGACAAAGCGCTCGAAGCATGGTACAAAGAACTGATGGGAGAGACCGCTTAACGGAGCGGATCCCCCATAATACCACAAAAAAACCGGCCCTCCTCGATGAAGGGTCGGTTTTTTAATGCAGTGGAAGAACTTTACTTCAGTTCTGCCAGGTACTTGATGGTGCGGACCA
>DFFY01000001.1:0-509 GCA_002371115.1 Bacteroidales bacterium UBA3764 | reverse complement strand
GAGTTCTCGTTGTCGTACCAGGAAACCACCTGCACCTGATAGGTTTCATCGTCAATCTTGGAAACCATGGTCTGGGTGGCGTCGAACAGGGAACCGAACTTCATGCCGATGATGTCGGAGCTCACAATCTGGTCCTCGGTGTAGCCGAAGGACTCGGTGGTGGCGGCCTTCATGGCGGCGTTGATGCCTTCCTTGGTGATGTCCTTACCCTTCACCACAGCCACGAGGATGGTGGTGGAACCGGTAGGGGTGGGAACACGCTGGGCGCTGCCGATGAGCTTGCCGTTGAGTTCCGGAATCACAAGACCGATAGCCTTGGCGGCGCCGGTGGAGTTGGGAACGATGTTGCAGGCACCTGCGCGGCTGCGACGGAGGTCACCCTTGCGCTGAGGGCCGTCCAGAATCATCTGGTCGCCGGTGTAGGCGTGAATGGTGCTCATGATACCGCTCTGGATGGGAGCGTATTTGTTCAGGGCATCGGCCATAGGGGCCAGGCAGTTGGTGGTGCA
>DFFY01000035.1:7155-7497 GCA_002371115.1 Bacteroidales bacterium UBA3764 | reverse complement strand
TGCAGGTTGTACTCGCTCATGCGCTGCACGTTGGGGGTGATAGTGGCGCACTTCACGGCCACGCCATACTTCTTGGTGGCATTGGCGGAGTCGATGGTCACCTGGTCCGAGGTCTTGTCGCGGTACGGCAAGCCCAGGTCATAGTATTCGGTTTTGAGTTCCACGAAAGGCAGGATGAGCTCATCCTTGATCATTTTCCACAGAATTCGGGTCATTTCGTCGCCGTCCATCTCGACAAGCGGCGTGGTCATTTTGATTTTTTGCATGATTTTTATTTTCGGTTTTTGTAGTAATTCATCAGGCAGCCGTCGGCAAGAATTTGGCGCTCGTCGGCGGTGAGGT
>DFFY01000035.1:6868-7089 GCA_002371115.1 Bacteroidales bacterium UBA3764 | reverse complement strand
GAAGAAGAGGTGGATGGGCTTCACGGCGCCGGCCTTGGTAACCACCTGGGCATCAATTTCTTCCGCGCCAGCCAAAATGGCCTTGCGGATGCCCGGCACAAACACGTAATCCCCCACCTCGTACGCAAACGGCGTATCCGGGCCGATGGTAAACGGCACGATACCCCAGTTGATACAGTTGGAACGATAGCGCTTTGTGGCGTACTCGTAGCAGATGTTGG
>DFFY01000035.1:5778-6779 GCA_002371115.1 Bacteroidales bacterium UBA3764 | reverse complement strand
GCAGGAAGCGGCCTGCTCGCGGGCAGAGCCGTCGCCCGGCTTGTTGGCAAAGACGCAGGAGCCGAAGGAAGTATCGCTTGCCGATGCCCCCACGGCCTTGAGCGCTGCGGCCAGTTCCGGCGTCACCTGGCCCGCGCGGCGGGCCAGGTCATCGGCCTGAATGCGCTTGCTGCGGCCTACGTACTCGGGCACGCGGCGGCTCAGGGCAAACTCGCTGAGCTTGAGCGGATTGGAACGGTAACTTGAAGTTTCACCGGAAGGGATGAGTTCGTCGGTGGTGGTCACCGGGTCATGGATGACGGCGGCCAGTTCCACCAGCATGTTCTCCTGCATGGGATACATGGTGGGCCAGTCCTTGATGTTGGGACCGTAGCGGAGCTCCTGGGACAAATCGGCCTTGCCAAAACCGTTGTACACACGTTTTTCGTAAATGCGACCGTCGAAGCTGTAGCGCTTGTGCGTATCGTCATAGTCCACGTCCGTGGCGGCAGTGATGACGCCACCGTTGGCGGCTGTGGCGGCGATGGAACGGGCGTCCATGAGGGCTACCAGCGAGATTTGTCCCTGACCGGGCTTGGAGCCTTCGCGGTTGGGAAAGTTGCGCGTGGTGTGGCGGATGGAAAGGCCGTTGTTGGACGGGACGTCGCCGGCGCCGAAGCAAGGGCCGCAGAAGGCGGGTTTGATGACCACGCCGGCTTCCAGGAGTTCCTCGGCAATGTTATTGCGCGTGGTGGCCAGATACACGGGCGTGCTCTGCGGGTACGCGCTCATGGTGAAGTAATCGTTGCCGATGGATTTGCCCTTGAGGATGGTGGCCGCTTCGCTCAGGTTGTCATACGTGCCGCCGGAGCAGCCGGCGATGATGCCCTGATCGGCATGGACCTTACCATTGCGGATTTTGGAGAGGAGGTCCGGATGCACTTTGTCGCCAAAACGCTTCCTGGTGTCTTCCTCAATAGCCTTGAGCACCTTTTCCGGATTGGCCTGCAGCTCGTGGATGG
>DFFY01000035.1:5085-5656 GCA_002371115.1 Bacteroidales bacterium UBA3764 | reverse complement strand
TAATCATGGAATCGTAATAGGCCACCTTGCCCGGCTTGAGTTCCTTATAAGCCTCGGGCCGATTGTGCATGGTGAAGTAGCTCTTCACCTCGTCATCCGTAATCCAGATGGAGCTGAGGCAGGTGGTTTCGGTGGTCATGACGTCAATACCGTTGCGGAAGTCGATGGGCAGCTCCTTGACGCCGGGGCCGGCGAATTCCAGCACCTTGTTTTTCACGAAGCCGCTCTCGAAGGTGGCTTTCACCAGGGAGATAGCTACGTCATGCGGGCCGATACCGTGCTTGGGCTTGCCTTCCAGCCACACCAGCACCACCTCGGGGGCGTTGATGTCCCAGGTGTTCTTGAGCAGCTGCTTCACCAGCTCGCCGCCGCCTTCGCCCACGCCCATGTTGCCCAGGGAGCCGTAACGGGTGTGGGAGTCCGAGCCCAGGATCATGTTGCCGCAAGCGGCGAGCGCTTCGCGGGCATACTGGTGGATAACCGCCTGGTTGGCAGGGACATAGATACCGCCGTACTTCTTGGCGGCGGACAGGCCGAACACGTGGTCGTCCTCGTTGATGGTACCGCCCAC
>DFFY01000035.1:0-4987 GCA_002371115.1 Bacteroidales bacterium UBA3764 | reverse complement strand
CATACGGCAGCGGGAATTTCTCCAGGCCGCTGGCGCGGGCCGTCTGGATGATGCCCACGTAAGTGATGTCATGGGAGACCATGGCATCGAAGCGGATGCGAAACTTTTGAGAAGGAGATACACTCGCTTCGCTCTGTATGACAGAGGGAGCCCCCGTGTTCACATCGTGTGCACGGAGAATTTGATAGGCAATGGTGTTCTCCCGGGCCTGGTCCGGGGTGGCTTCTGCTTTCTGAGCGATGGTCTTGCCATCCAGCAGGTAAACACCATGATTGATGAGTTCTACCATAATAGTTAGTTATCAGTTTGTTAATGAGTCGATTAAAATAGTGAGGGCCAGCATGTCCGCCGCACCGCCGGGCGAGATGCCCTCCGCGGCGTAGCGCTCACACAGGGCCTGGAGCATGTTTTCTGCCGAAGAAAAATATTTTTCGCAAGGCTTTGCGAAAAACCATTTTTCTTCGGCTATGAGTACGTCAGCAGCCTCCTGCTTCACCTTCTGCGCCCTGTCATACCCCACACGGTGAATCACGCAGGTGTCGTCCAGCGTGGACATAATGTGTAACAGTGTCTTCTGGGCAGGAGATACACTCGCTTCGCTGCGCTCGCTCGGTATGACAGAGGGCATAGGCCGGTCTTCACTCCTGTCATACCGAGGCCGGTCTTCATTCCTGTCATACCGAGGCCGGTCCTCATTCCTGTCATACCGAGGCCGAAGGCCGAGTGTATCTCTATAATACGGCAACCAATCGGACCAAAGGTCTTTGTAACCTTCTTCCGCGAGCGCGCGGGCGCCTTTGACGCCGTACTGCTGCACGGCCAGCCCGCCATGCGTGGAATGTAACTCGTTGTCAGACAGTGAATTACGTAAAATGCCTTGGGCGATTTGGCGTAAGGCATTTTGCATAACCTCCTCTGATACAGTTACTTCCATTCCACGGGCATTCAGGGCCAGGCCCAAGGCGAAGATGGCCCCGCGGTGGGTGTTCACTCCGCCGGTAGCTTTTTTCATGGCTTTTTCCGCCTCAATGCCGATCAGCTGCAGGAGCGGAGGCACGGAAGCCTTGGCCATGCGGCTCCAGTACGGCCGGAGCGCGGTGATGCCCTTCTGCATAAGGGCATAGTCCATATCGGAGTGCGCGCCGCTACTGTCCGGGCCCACCAGGCCGGGTTTCAGGGGCGTGTCCAATTCCAGTTTGAGGGCCCGCTCGGCCAGATAGGCCATGAGGTACGGGCGGGTGCTTGAGGGGCACAGCGCAGCCGCACGGGAGTAACTCCCCCGCTCCAGGGCAGTGCGGACGGTGCTGGCCGATATGGGATGCCCGGTCGGGGCCGGGCATGACAGGTTGCCCCCTGAAGCAACTTTCAGGCGGGGAATTTCCACAACCGGGATGGGCAGGAGTTCCTGCATGAGGGCGTTGTAACGGGCCGTGAGCGGGTCCTCGGGCTCGCTGCCCACGAAGCGGACGGTGGCGCCCAGGGCGGGCACGATGTGCCGCGCAAAGAGGTCCAGGTCCAGCCGCATCTGGGTTTCCGCCGCGTCCGAGAGGTCTTTCAGGAAGTACGTGGGGAAGGTAGCGGCGGAGATTTGGTAGTCGCTGCCGTCCAACACGATGATAGGAGATACACTCGCTTCGCTCGGTATGACAGAGGCCGCCCCAGCCTTGATCATGGCCAGGCGTTCGGTGTACGGGAAGGTGTAAGATGCCCGGTCAGAGCCGGGCATGACGTCACCCCCGGCTTGACCGGGGGTCTCCCGGACGGGAATGACCACCAGGCAGTCCACCTGGGCGGCGGCCTGCTCCAGCAGGTACTGGTGACCCAACGTGAACGGATTGGCATTCATGACAACTACGCCCACGGAGGAGATTTCTCCACTCCCTGCGGTCGGTCGAAATGGCAAGGAACCTGTCATACCGAGCGAAGCCGAAGGCGCAGCGAGTGTATCTTTCAAATACGCACAATACGCTTCCAGTCCCCTGCCGTTCTCCATAAGAATGGCCAGCGGGGCGCGGGCTATGGCATGGAAACCCAGACTCACAAACACGGCCTCGTTCTCCGGCCCCGTGAACACCTTCAGGTTGCCGGGACCGTGCTGGGAAAGGATATGCGACACCAGCGGGGCCACCAAGCCCTCCGAACGGGCCTCCGGCGCCACTGCCACGCACTTGATGACGTCCCCGGCGAGGCCTGCGCCCGCCAGGATGACATCGTCCTTATTTTGTAAGGTATAATACACATCCAGCGTTTCCATCCGGAGGCCGTTGGCCTGGAGGAAACCTTCCACCTTTTTGCGGAAGAACGGAGCATGCAAAGGCATCTCCTGTATGTGGTGATTCTCGAAAGTTTCCATTATCCCGCAGGCTTCCCAATACTCCCGGTTTGACCTGCAAAACAATTACAACGCGAATGTACGGATTAATAAGAAAATTCGCAAGGATTTGCGCTGGATTTTAAGTAAAATCCGCTACCATCCGCTCAATCTTAAGAAGCAGTTCTTCCTGGCTGTGCGTACGGGCCCGCATGCAGTAACGGGCGGGCTGGTCGCAGAGCAGGCAGCGGCGCGGCGGAAGGCCCAAGGAAGCGCGGTCCAGCAGATGCCCGGGAGCCTCCAGCACGTCTATATCCATCAATCGACCCAGGGGATGCGTGTCCTCAATCTGGCAGCAGGTTTTCTTGACCAGCAGGGCCGGCAGGGGCACCACCAGATAGGCCTCGTAACCGGTCTCCAGGTCGCGGACCTGCGCATGGCGCACCACGCTGCCAAACTTGTCCAAGAGCGCAGCCAAGCCGGCACCACCGACCACCAGGGACGATGCACACCGTTTCACGGGCCCGGGGAACTGCACCGTCAGGCAAATGAGCGTATGCCCTGGCCAAGCCGTCAGCAAGGCCTGCTGATGCGTCGCACGGGCGTCCCGGCTCGCAAGAAGTTGCTCCAGCGTAATCATTCCGGCCGTTCCATTTTGGCCACGACGGCATTTTTCCCCAGGTTCACCTGCAGGCCGCGGATGGCCCGTTCCGGCGCCTGGGAAATCCAGAGATGTATCTGGTCGCCGGCACCGTTTTCCATCAGTCCCCTGCCCTGCATTTTCACCATGAGGTGCTGCGTACTTTCACCAGGCCAGAAAGAGGAATCCGTGCCGATATAGCTGACATCGGCAGGAACGGCCATGGAAGCCAGGAGCAAATTTACGCGCAAAGGTTTGTCTTTCAATGCAATCGGGTCTATCGAGCGCAGAAAAAAAGACATGGAGGCCACGTCCATGGTGGGGCGGCCATCGACAGGAAAAACCCGGCGGACCGGTTCCGGGTTATCCCCTATCCGCAGTACCGACTCCACCTCCTGCTCCCTGTAGAAGAACTCCAGGTGGCGTTGTTTGCCTTTTTTCTTGTGCGGGAAGGCGTAATAGTACGGGTGCATATCGGCCTTGGAAAGAAAAAGATGCACCTTATACTCGTTGAGCAGGAAGAGTTTGAACACGTTGGCGGCGCGGACGGTGAAACTGGCGTTATAGGCCGGCTTTTCCTGCCAGCTGCCTTCATGCAATTGCAAAGTGGCCGTCGCCATCTTGACCTTAATATTTCCACGGATAAAATGTACCGCATAACGGGTCTCCCCTTCCGCCGACTCCGGCAGCGCCTTCCGTTCCGGCACAAACGCCAGCACGGGAAGCAAGGCAAGGATAAAGACTGCTAACTTTTTCATCCCACTCATTTTCGGGGCGCAAAGTTACTGCTTTTCCAATTCTTTTGCAATGAGCGGAAGCAGGACAATATCGGCAGGAAGCCATTGGACGGTGTCCAGCGACTCGGCCGTGAGCCAGCGGGCGGCCTCGTGCTCGTTCAGGTGCAGGGCCTCCGTCACCAGCGAGCACAGATAGCAGCGCATGTGCAGGTGGAATTCCGGATAGTCCCACTCCACGGTATAAAGATATTTGTCGATACGGATTTCCGTATCCAGCTCCTCCCGGATTTCGCGCCTGAGGGCCTCCTCCGGCGTTTCTCCCGCTTCAATTTTGCCGCCGGGCCACTCCCAGTAATCCTTCCAGGCGCCGTAGCCCCGCTGCGTGGCAAAGACCGCATTTCCGCGGCGGATGATGGCCGCCACCACTTCTATCGTCTTCATTTTTTATTGTCATTTTGTCTGCCCAAAGGTACGCCAATTCTTGGAAACTTTTTGTATTTTTGCATGAATTAAACAGAACTATGGAAGCAAAAATCGTTGACCTGCAGGAATGGGTGTCCTTTGGCGGCGGAGGATTCGGGGAATCCTTCTACAACAAGACGGACGACTCCGTAATTCTTAAACTGAACAAACCCAGCGTATCGGCCCGCAAGGCCGAGAAAGAGTTTCTTCGTTCCAAGGCGGTCTTTCAGATGGGGATTCCGTCGGCGGAGCCTTATGAGTTTGTAACCGACGGGCAGCGGTACGGCATGACCGTCCAGCGCATTCAGGGAAAGGAGTCTTTTGGAAGGATTATTGCCGATTATCCCGAGCGGCTGGAGGAACTGGCCGGCATTACGGCCGACTATGCCAAGGCCCTTCACGCCATCCCCTGCAATACGGAAGCATTTGATAATATAGCCTTGCGTACCCGGGAAATGATTATGGGGAACACGGTGATTCCGGGCCCAGTCAAGGAAAGGCTGGCGGGCTATATCGACGAACTGGAACCGGCAACCACCTGCCTGCACGGGGACCTCAATCCCTGCAATATCATTACGGCGCAGGGCACGGTGTACTGGATCGATTTGGGCGATTTCGGCTACGGCAATCCCCTGCTGGATTTCAACATTCTCTCCCACATGAGCGGGTACGGTCCCAATCCCATGATCAAGCACCTTTTTCACATGGACAGAACGATGCTTGCGCGTTTTTATCAGGTCATGGGAAAGCAGTACTTCGGTCCCGTCTGGGATACACCGGAGCACCAGGAGCAGATGCACCGCATCGCCCAAATTATGGCAGGAAAGGCCATCTGTA
>DFFY01000041.1 GCA_002371115.1 Bacteroidales bacterium UBA3764 | reverse complement strand
TGCCATACTTTTGCGGGGGCTCTGCCCCCGAATGACCCCCGCGGCTCCCGACCTATAAGTCCTCGGGACAAGCCCTCGGACACGGTCTCCGCCGGGCGCTCTGATGAGCGCCAAGAATCATCAAGATCGGCAAGGGTAACTAGGCCTTTCTCCGCCAGCTGCGCCTGCAACTGCTCGTCCTGCAACCGCAGGAACGCCTCTGAAGCAGGCATCGGCGGCCGGACGTTCATCAGTGCCCGGAAAAGATCCCGGAGCTCTTGCAGGGAGACCGGTACAGGCATCTGCCGATACCTGGGATTTTCATCCAGCAGGTATCGGCAAAGCCACTGAAGACGTTTATATTCAGAATCCGTATTTGCCATTGGCATTCAGGCGTTTGTCTTCCGGGAGGATGGACTCGATGGTGTCCCAGTGCTCGGCAATCTTGCCATTTTCGATGCGGAAGAGATCGAAGTAGGAACTATGCATGCCGCCCAGGGAGCCTTCGCTCACGGTGAGGACGAAGTTTCCCTTGCCCAGCACCTTGTGGAGCGTATCGTACTTCATCTCGATGCCCTGCTGCGCCATGGCCGCAAGTGCGGCGCCAAGGCCGTCCAGACCATCGGCGATGCCGGGATTGTGCTGGATATAGTTGTTTCCGTCGAAGTAGGAGGTGAGCTTCTCCGGATGCTGCCCCATCCGGAACGTCATCGACCGTTTCGGCGACAAATGGTCCCTGCTGGTCCTGTACCATCTGCACAAGGGCGGGACCCTTCGTTTCGGCCAGATATATAAGGAGATGAGCGACGTCTCCGAGAAGATGTTGTCGGCCACACTTAAAAATCTTGAGCGGGACGGTCTTGTCAGGCGCAAGGCCTATCCGGAGATACCACCGCGTGTAGAGTATTCCCTTACGCCGCTTGGAGAATCCCTGATGCCTCACGTGGACAGCCTCATCGGCTGGGCCGTGGAGCATTTCCAGGACGTTACGCACGGAAAAGTATTGGTTTAAACAAAGTAGGTTATGCAAGAAGCACTGGATTTCCTTAAAGAAAACAACGAAGTGGCCTTTGCCACCATTGGAAACGGGCGGCCGCAGATGCGGGTGTTCCAGATTATGAAGCAGTCTGGAACTACACTCTGGTTTGCAACAGGGCCGCACAAGCGGGTCTATGCGGAATTGCAGGAGACCCCTGCCGTAGAGATACTTTCCCGGAATGGAAACATCTCCTTGCGGTAGAGCCTTGTATGAGGCTGCCGGCTTCAGCGAGATGCGTGACATGATGCTCCTCACTTACGGGAAATAATGCTAACTTTGTATGCTATGAACCACAAAACTTGCACTATAGACGGCCGTGAGTGTTTTATATCAGACTCCGTCCAGCCTCAATATCTCCTTATTCAGACGCTCGGGAATCACGAACGTGGCTTTTTCGACCAAACGGCAGAATTGATTGCCGGGACGGCTGGTGTCCCCTTTGTCCTTGCTGCATTCCAGGTGTTCGACTGGGATTTGGACCTTACCCCATGGCACGACGATGCCATCAATCGGAAACCGGAAGTGGGAACCAAGACCGGCGAGACGCTCCGCTATGTGAAGGAATCGCTTCTTCCTGCGCTTGAGGCCGAATATGGAAAACTGCCCGTCATTCTTGGTGGTTACTCCCTGGGCGGGCTTTTCGCCCTTTGGTCATCCATGCAGATTGATCGTTTTGCCGCCATTGCTACAGCATCACCTTCTCTCTGGATCAAGGACTGGCTGGATTATGCAAAAGCGCATCCGGTGCAAACCGGGAAGGTTTATCTGAGCCTGGGCGACCAGGAAGAGCATGTGAAGAACCACGCCATTGCCCGTGTTGGAGACTGCGTGCGAGGCGAATATGAACTTCTCAAGGCTCAACTTGGAAGAGAAAACTGCACGTTGGTCTGGAATCCAGGGAATCATTTCCAGGACGGAGACAAAAGACTGGCGGCCGCTTTCTCATGGTGCATCAAAGAATTGGAAGTCAAGTGAAAGATATCTATACATTCAAGTTCTGGAAGCACAAATACGGGCCGGAATTGCTGGCTGCGGAAATTGCGGACGCTGCAAGGATGTCGAGTTGGTGGACCTGAACAATATCTGGGTTCCAGAATAAATGCCAAAAGATTAGTACGCTAGATTCGAATGTGCCTGGAAATGTCAGACACATCTTTCCCGAACAAGGCTGCTATTGCCTTCTGCGTAGCCCAAATGGTTTCGTGCTGAGCACCATGGCCTCCATGCTCACCAGCCCGTCCTCGGACTGATAGATTACTATGTTGTTTCTCTCTTCTATGGACGCAATGGTATGGCTCTCCTTCTCCTCTTATGCAAATCTTTGCAAGGTTCGCGCATTGAAAAGCATAATAATAGCTATCTTTGCATTGCTTATGAAAAACACAGCCTTCTCCTTTATTCCTTCTGAACGCGTCATGACAGACGAGCTCAGCACCATCGCCTGGGGCACGGATGCCGGCGAATATCGTCTTACACCCAAAATGGTAATCCGCGCAAAGGACGAGGCGGAGGTGTCTAAGATTCTTTCTGAGGCCACCCAAAAGCGTATCCCCGTCACCTTCAGGGCGGCCGGGACCGCGCTCTCCGGCCAATCCATTACAGACAGCGTACTGCTTGTGGCCGGAAAGAACTGGGAACAGTCCCGGTATAATCCCGAGAACGGCTCTATTACGCCGCAACCGGGTATTGTGGGACGTGAAGTAAACCGGCGCTTGGCTCCTTTTGGCCGATACTTCGGCCCGGATCCCGCTTCTATCGGAAGCTGCATGGTGGGGGGCATCGTTGCCAACAATGCCTCCGGGATGAGCTGCGGCGTGCATGCCAATTCCGACAAAACGCTCCTGTCGGCCCGGATTGTACTTGCCGACGGAACGGTCCTGGATACCGGCGATGCTTCCTCACGGGCGGCGTTCCAAAAAAGCCATCCGGCGTTTATCCGTGCCATTGAGCAGCTCCGGGACAGCGTGGCCGCTGACGATGCGCTCCGTCAGCGCATAGAACGCAAATACACCATCAAGAATGTCACCGGCCTGAATCTGCGCCCTCTGACCGCCTATACAGACCCCTTTGAGATTATTGCCCATCTGATGGTGGGTTCGGAAGGTACGCTGGGCTTTCTGTCTGCGGTAACCATGGCCACCCTCCCCGTGAATCCCTACAAGGCCAGCGCCATGGTCTATTTTGACGATATTGTAACGGCGGCCAGGGCTGTGGTTGCGCTAAAGAAAGTGCGCCTGAACGCCGCGGAACTGCTGGATGCAAGGTCCCTGGCGTCCGTAAAGGACCCGCATCTGACAGCGGAAAAGCCGGACCTTACGGCGCTCCTCCTGGAGGTTCAGGCGCCATCGGAGGACGGGCTGGCCGCCATCGTCACAGAAGTGACACAGGCATTGGAGCCTTTCGGCGTTGCCGTGCTCTTTACCGATGACCCGGAGACGGTTTCCCAATACTGGTCCATCCGTGCCGGTATTTTCCCCACGGTAGGCGGCCTGCGGGAGGAAGGAACGACCTGCCTGATAGAAGACGTGGCTTTTCATGTGGAGTCCCTTCCCGAGGCGACGGCGGATTTGTCGGCCCTCCTGGACCGCCACGGCTATACGGATTCCTGCATTTACGGACATGCGTTGGAAGGTAACTTCCATTTCATCATCAACCAGCGCTTCGATACGCCTGAGGACATTGCCCGTTACGATGCCATGATAAAGGACGTCGTGCGG
The DNA here is from genome assembly GCA_002371115.1 of Bacteroidales bacterium UBA3764. Lineage (GTDB taxonomy): Bacteria > Bacteroidota > Bacteroidia > Bacteroidales > UBA932 > Cryptobacteroides. The sequence continues at coordinate 18,099 of DFFY01000041.1, read as the reverse complement.
CTTGTGGTGGAAAAGTATGACGGGTCTCTGAAAGCCGAGCATGGCACGGGCCGGAACATGGCGCCTTTTGTGGAATACGAGTGGGGAGAGCAGGCGTTTGCGCTGATGAAGCGTATCAAAGCGGTGTTCGACCCGATGGGTATCCTGAATCCCGGCGTCATCTTCAATGACGACCGGAACTGCTATTTGAAGAACCTGAAGCGGATTCCGGTCCTGGAGCCAAAAGATGCCGACGCCGCAGCAGCGTATAAGCAGATCAACAAATGCATTGAGTGCGGCTTCTGTGAAGTGAACTGCGTGTCGTGCGGATTCACGCTCTCTTCCCGGACACGCATAGTGGTGCAGCGGGAGATTGCCCGTCGTAAAAAGGCAGGGGAGCCCTATGAGGCCCTCGAAAAGGCCTTTACCTATCCGGGCAAGGTGACATGCGCAGGAGACGGCCTTTGCTCCATGTCCTGTCCCATGGGAATAAACGTTGCCGATATGACCCATCAGCTGCGCCGCGAAAGCGTTTCGCCTGCCGGAACCTTTGCCGGAGCGTGGGTGGCGAATCACTTCCATGGGACAAAGACTGTACTCAGGGGCGTGCTGGGCCTTGCGGGTGCGGCACATGCCGTGCTGGGGGACAAGGCCATGGCGGCTGTCGGAAAAGGGCTTCATGCGGCAGGCCTGCCGCTGTGGACGCCTCAGACGCCAAGGGGGTATCGGCCCAAAGGAATACAGACAGGGGACAGCCCCCTCAAAGTGGTCTATTTCCCCAGCTGCCTGAACCAGATGATGGGACCTGCACCCAAGGACACGGTCCGTCCTCTGGTGGAAGAAATGGTGGAACTGCTCCGGAAAGCCGGTTATGAAGTGATTTTCCCGGAAAAGATGGACAGCCTGTGCTGTGGAACCATTTGGGAAAGCAAGGGACTTCCGGAAATAGCGGACAAAAAGCTGCAGGAACTGGAAGACGCACTGTGGAAAGCGTCGTCTCAAGGGCGCTATCCCGTTCTCTGCGACCAAAGTCCCTGTCTTCACCGCATGCGCAAACACATCCGGCGGATGCATCTTTATGAGCCGGCGGAGTTTATCTGGAAGTTCCTGAAAGACCGCCTGGCGTTCCATCCGCTTGACGAGCCTGTCGCGGTCCATGTCACCTGCTCCATGCGTCTGATGGGCCTGGAGGATTGTATAATAAGTTTGGCAAAACTTTGTTCGACCAAGGTGACGGTCCCTGCCGGCGTCGGTTGCTGTGCCTATGCCGGCGATAAAGGAATGACCCGGCCGGAACTGAATGCGTGGGCCCTCCGGAAATTGCGCCCGGAGTTGGAGGAGGCCGGTGTAAGTGAGGGATTCTCCAACAGCCGCACCTGTGAGATTGGCCTCACCACGCACGGCGGCGTGCCCTACCGCTCCATTGTGTACTTGGTGAACAGGGCAACCCGCTGAGCCCTGCGCTGCATCAGCCCGCCAGATAGCAGATGCGGTGGGCTTCCAGGGTGGAGGAGAGGGTGGCGCCGGGCTGGGTGCCCGAACGCAGGGCCTGGAAGAAGTCCTGGACCAGCAGCCGGTCCGCTCCGCCGTGCAGGGGCGCGTTTCCCAAGGCGCGGAAATCACCCACGCACTCCTGGGGACCGCCGTCCTGGCTGAGCCATAGCTGCCAGTCTGCTGCACGCAGCACCCCGTGTGAGCCCCGGATGAGCGTAGTCCGTCCTTCCTCCAAGGAAAGCCCGTCCAGGCAGATACGCAGCCGGATACCGGAATCCAGCGTAACCGCCACCTCCTGGTGGTCATAGACATCGTTGGCGCAGTGGTACACACAGCGGCCATATCGGCCCCGGGCCAATTCTTCCTCGATGACGGCTGCCAGCGAACGCCCCTGCGGAACGGTAAAACCGTCCGTCCAGGCCTGCCGTTCCCGATACAGCTTTACGGCTGAATAAGGGCAATCCACGGGACAGTAGAGGCAGCGTTCCGTGCTTCCCTGAGGTGCCTCGGCGGCCTTGAAGCGCGAAAGCCCGCCTTCCGAGCGGACCGACACGGCCTTGCCGCCCGTAAGCCAGAGGAGGAAGTCGGTGTCGTGGCTGCACTTGGACAGGAAAATGGGGCCGGCTTCCGCCTTGGACGCCCAAAGTCCCCGGACAAAAGTATGGCTCATGCGGTCTGCGCCGATTTGCTCCGTATGCAGAATTTCTTCCACGGCTCCTACGGCGCCGGACAAAACCAGTTCCCGCATTTTTTGCCAGTAGGGGTGAAAGCGCATTTCCAGGCAAACGCCCACCGTGACGCCGGACGTGGCTTCCATGAGTGACTGGTAGTCTGCCAGCGTTAGCGCAACGGGTTTTTCCATGAGGATGTGCCAGCCCCTGCTTGCGGCGCAGACGGCAATGGGAACGTGCAGGGCGTCCGGTGCGGCCACAATCACGGCGTCCAGCAAAGGCGCGGCCTGCACCAAGTCTTCCATTTGCCGATAGCCCACAGCTCCCGGGCAACGTTCCAGCAGCCTTTCCCGGCGGAGCACATCCGGCTCCACGACGGCCGATACCGTAACGTCTTCCGGCAGGCAGGCAAGGTATTTCCCCGCCCGGTTTCCCGCGCCCACAAGTGCGATATGCAACAGACGGCTCATTCTTACAAAAAAAGCGGGCCGAAAAAACGGTCCGCCTCAGGAGTAGGGACGATCGGATTCGAACCGATGACCTCTTCAATGTGACTGAAGCGCTCTAAACCAGCTGAGCTACGCCCCTGTTGGGGAATGCAAAGGTAGCATCTTTTCCGGAAATAGCAAAATTTATTTTAATTTTCTTCATCGCTCTCTTTCTCGTCAAAGCAGTAGGGGCCCAAAGTGATGCTGCTTACGGCCCCCACAAAGCCCAGGCCGCCCTTGACATTGCTCCAGGTAAAATTGGCGGGAATGAGGCCCATGTTTGACAGGAAGTCGAAGTTGCTCTGGAACAGGGCCTTGGCAAAGAAGAAGAACTCATCCGAGAGCCTGTAGAAAGTGAAGGTGTATTCCGTACGGCTTACCTTCGGTTCCATCTTTTCTCTGTCCTGATTCTGGTCGCCCACTTCTCCGCTGGTGATGCCGCCGCCGGCAACCCCGGTGTTTCCTTGCGGCATCGCCCCCCGGATGCCGTCCAGCAAACGTGCGTCAAAGGAACCCAGATAGAACTGGTACTCGCTGCCCTGGAATTGCTTTTTGGTCACCAGGGTGAGCGCCTGGTACTCGGGACCGCCCAGGAACTGGCCGTCAAAACTCACCTGCATGAAGTCTTCCAGGTCAAATTTGCCCGTTTCGATGAGCGTAAGCAGATATCCCGGGGTGATATAACTGGTGGTGTCTTTCTGGGTCCCGTCCTGATAGACCATGTGCTGGTCCCGGCGGATGCAGATGCCGTAATATTCGCCTTCTTCCGGCGCATGGTCCAGTTCGATGGTAATTTTGGTAACGGAGAGCGTATCGATATGCAGGGATTGATGTCGGAGGGAGTAGTATCGGGGCTTGGGCGGCACCGTGGTGCTGCCGCTTACCGTCCCCACGCCCTCGGCGCTGACTTCCACCTGGAAGCGGTTTCCGTCCAGGGAAGTGCGCACGTCCATGGGCATTTCTTCCAGCTGCCTGCCGCTCACGGGATTGGCCAGCCGGGTGTTCACAAACACCTCACCATTGTTGACGATGCCCTGCACGTAAATACGCGGCTGCCCGTTCTGCTCCAGTTGGAACGGAATCTCGCAGGAGGCGGCCAGAAGCAGCATCGACAATATGTATAGTGCTTTTTTCATCAGAATTTATACGTAACGGTGAAGGTGGGAATGATGGGGATGAGGCCGTACGCCATGCCGCTGAACTTGCCGTCCTTGTCCGTGCGCAGGAAGGCCAGCGAAGCGTTCAGGTGGTTGTAGGTGTTGTACACGCTCAGGTTCACCTTGAGGCTGTGTCCGTTGCGGAACACGGTGGTGAAGTCCACGCCCACGTCCAGCCGGTGGTAGTCCGGGAGCTGCATGTTGTACGGGGCGTCGTACAGGTAACGCTTCTTGCCGTCCACCTCAATATAATGCGAAGGGAAGGTGATGCGGTTGCCGCTGTGGTAATTCCAGTTGGCAAAGGCTTCCCAGCGCTTGGCAAAGTGCCAAGAGGCCACCAGGTTCACTTTGTGCCGGTTGTCGTTGCGGTCCGGATACCAGCCCGGATAGATGGCGTCGAAGTAGCGTTGCGACCAGGAGAGGGTATAGTAGGCTGTGAGGGTGAGCGGGCCTTTGCTGTACGTTGCTTCCACCTCCATGCCGTAGGAGCGCCCGCGGCCCTCCGTGAACGATTTTTCCCACTCGGTGATGGGCGGCACAAAGGTGTTGCTGCCATTGTACACCAGCACGTTGTTCATGGTTTTGTACCAGCCTTCCAGGTTGAACTTGAACGGGCCCCAGGTGCTGTAGATGCCGCCGGCCACCTGGTCGCTCACCATGGGCCTGGCATTCGCCGTAGAAGGCATCCAGCTGTTGGACGGCAGGTCCATGTACACGGCCGACACCAGGTGCGCGAACTGGCTCATGCGCGTATAGGACAGTTTGGCCGATATAGCATTGTTGATGAGCCATTTAAAGGCGACGCGCGGCTCCAGGGAAGGATACGTTTTCCCGGGCGTGGCAAACAGGGCGAAGCGCAGGCCCGCGTTGAGGGTGAGGTTGTAGCGCAGGAAAAGCTCGTCCTCCATGTAAATGGCCGGCTCAAAGGCACGGTAGGCCTGCGACACGTTGTCGGAGGATTGCTGCGAGGGCACGCCATTGTCTTCGCTGGCCGATGAAAACGCCCGCCCGGAATGGTACCAATGGTACTGGGCGCTGAGCCCGTAGCGCACATGGTTGTACTGGTTGGGGTACCAGTCCCAGTTGGACGTAAGGCCCACTTCCCGCACGGAAGCCACGTCGTTGTCGTCCATGGTGGCACGCGTGACGGTGCCTTCTTTCTCATTCAGGAAAGCGAAGTTGTAGCCGGTGTCCGAGGTGCTTTGCGTGTAGTACAGCGCCGTTTTGGCTTTCAGCTTCTTGGAAAACTCGTAAAAATGCGATACAGAGCCGGTTAAGCTGCCCCATTTTACTCCGAGCTTCATGTTGGAGGCATCCTTCCTTTCCATGGAGGCGCGAAGGTCGTCGGCCCCGGTATAGAAGCAGGCATTGAGCACGTTGCCGGGGGAGAAGCGGTGCGTTACGCGGGCGTTGATGTCCCACATGGCATAGCCGCCGCCCACGGTTTGGTCTTCACCGTTGCGCCGGTTGGCGTATGCGATGGCCGGAATGGTAACCACGTCCATCCAGGTGCGCCTGAGGCCCACATTGAAGGAGGTTTTTCCCTTGACGATGGGCCCCTCCACCTGCACACGGCCGTCAATGAGGCCCAGCGACGCGCTGCCGTGGTATTCCTGCATGTTGCCCTCCCGCGTTTCCACGTCCACCACCGACGACATGCGGCCGCCATAGCGGGCTGGAAAACCGCTCTTGTAGAAGTCCAGGTTGTCGATAATGTCCGTGTTGAAGCTGGAGAACAGCCCGCCGAAATGGCTGATGTTGTACAGCGGAACGCCGTCCAGAAGGAAGAGGTTGTCGTTGCCGTCGCCGCCGTGTACGTACAGGCCGCTCATGAGTTCGTTGCCGGCCGCCACGCCGGGCAGCAGCTGCAGCTTCTTGATGACGTCCGGCGTACCAAAGACCGCAATGCCGGAGGTGAGCTGTTTGCTCTCAATGTGCATAAGGCCCGTCTGGGTGGTGTTACGCGTTTTCTCCCGCAGGGCGGATATGCGCGACGCGTCCAGCGTGTCCCGCACCTCCTGCGCCTGCAGGGCCGGCGAGCCCAGTAGCAGCAGCGATATGGCCAGCACCTTCTTCATAAGGAATTGCAAAGGTACAACTATTTTATTCACCTGCAATGATTTGGCGGGCTTCTTCACCGGTGGGAAGGCCAAAATGCTGGTCCACCCGCGAGCGCAGGGCTTCTAGCCGGGCGCGGTGCTCCGTCACCTTGTTCTCCACAAAAACGGCGGCGCAGGACAGGAAGTAATACACCACCGTCTGGATGGTCATGGCCTGGATTTCCGGGGCGATGCCCTGCAGGGTGCAGCCGGCGGTGTTCAGGTTGATGAAGGCCCGGCAGCCAAAGGTGGAAGGGAAGAGGAGCGCCACCTTTTGCCAGAAGGCCGGAATGGCGGTCATCGGCCAGGAAAAGCCGGTGAGGAACAGGCACATGGGCGATACGGACAGGAACAGCACAAACACCGTTTCCCGCTTCCAGATAAGGGTGGACCAGGTGAAGGTGAAGAAGATGCAGTCCAGGATGTAGAACACCAGCAGCACCATCACATCACCCCAGAAGGCATGCTGCGGCAGGCGGAACAGCCAGGGGATGAGCAGGGCGATGAGCGTTCCCGTCACCAGGTAAATGGACAGGTAAGCGGCGCCGCGTCCCAGCACCACGCGCCCTACGCCCAGCCCTTGCAGCTGCCGGGGCAAGGAGGCGAAGCTCCGGTTCTGCTCGCGCAACGTTCCGGCAAGGAGCGACCCGCCGTAGAACATGGTTTGCTGAATCACCAGCAGCAGGGCGGCGGAGATGAAGAAAATGGTATAGGAGAAGGGCCGATTATAAGGCATTTCCTCGTCCGAGAGCACCGGCTGCACCAGCTGGCTGGCGCTTTGCCCGTCCAGGCCGGCGGCCGTGTAGCGCTCCGTCTGGATGGTGTGCATCTCGTCCAGCATGGTGAGGCTGGTGCCCATGGTGAGGCACTTGTAGTACAGGAAGCTGGACATGTCGGCATAGGTGGAAATGACGCCCTGCTCGCCGCGGACAATCTTGTGGTCAAAATCGGCAGGAATATAAATGACGCCGTGCACCACCTGTCGCTGCATCAGTTGTTTGGCCTCTTCCAGCGAGGCGCAGTAGGTGAGGACCTCGCACTCGCGCGTGGCGTCCACCTTCTGGATATAGCGGCGGCTGTAGGAACCGCCGGAGAGGTCCACCACCGCTACGGGCATCTCGTCCACCGTTCCGTTCATGTAGATGAGATTGTACAGCACGGGGTACAGCAGACCGCCCACAAAGAAGATGACCATGACGCCGCTGTCCTTGAAAATGAGCTTGAGTTCACCCACAAAGATGCGGTACCAGTCGCGCAGCCACCGGCCGATATAGTTAGTCTCTTTCATAGTTTTGATTCACATAAGCGTCTTCCAGCCTCCGCATGAACAGGGGAGGAAGCAGCATGAACACCATAAGGTGCACAATCTCCTGCCAGCAGCCGGCAAAACCGCTGCCCCAGAGCGTCTGCTGCACATGGAACAGGTAATAGTGCCTTAACGGGAACATGGCGCTGAAGCCTTGCACGTACGGCGGCATGGAACTCACCGGCAGGGAGAACCCGGCCAGCGAGAAGCCCAGCACGCTGATGATGGCCCCTACGCTGATGGCCAGCCGCAGCACCGGGAACAGCTCAATAATGAGGAGCCCCAGCGCCTCCGACGCCGTCACCAGCAGCAAAATGTCCAGAAACATCCACCACAGGGAGCCTTGCAGCGGGTATTGCAGCCAGTGGAACAGCAGGAGTTCCAGGCCGATGCCCAGCGCCGTGAATATAATATTATAAGGCAGCAACTTGCCCAGCAGCGCCTTCTCGATGGAGCCGCCGGTAGTGCGCATCAGGTGCTTGGAGGTGCCGTATTTGAGCTCGGAGCCCACGGCGTAGATGGTGATGAGAATCACAATCATCTCCAGCACGCCCGGCAGGATGACGCCGTTCAGATACACGCCATAGTTGGTAGCCGGATTGCCAATCTGGTGCTGGTCCAGGACAATGGGCTGGATGCGTCCGCGGATTTCCCGCTCGTTCACGCCCTTGGCCCGCAGCACCTGGCGCTGGACAGCACCGTTTGTGAGGTTGGCCATGGTGAGGATGTCCTTGTACGCCAGGGCGCCGCCCACAAAGTACAGCGAGTTCACGTAGTAGGACAGATGCGGCTGGCGATTGGCCTGGATGTCGGCATTAAAGCCCTCCGGAATAAGGACGAAGGCGGTGATTTTGCCGGTCTCCATGTCCGCGCGCGCCAGGTGCAGGTCGTCATAATAAATGACCTGGCCCAGCTGGGTGGCGTCCAGCTGCGTAGCGAAGGAGCGCGATGTGGAGCTTTGGTCCTCATCGACCAGGCCGATGGGAAGGTCGTGCGGAAGACCGTCCTGCATGAGGGACAGGTAAAACACCGTATTCACCAGCAGCACCCCCAGCGAGGCGAGGATGTACACCGGCCGTTTCCGGATAATGAGCAGTTCCCTCCGGACAACGTTGTAGATGGATCTCATTTTTCCTCCCGCGTCAGGATTACGCTCATGCCGGGACGCAGGCCATCGACCTGGTGGTTGGGCCGGGCGCGTACTTCAAAGGTTTTGGTGTCGAACTCGCCAATCTCACGCGTGGCCTTCCAGGTGGCGTAGGACTCGCGGGCGGCCAGGTAATAGACCGTGGCCGATACTTCGCGGTTGTTCAGCGCAGGAATGGTGAGGAGAATCTGGTCGCCGGACTGCATGCCCCTCAGGCGGTCCTCACGCACGTTGAAGGTGAACCACATGTCCGACAGGTCCTGGATGGTCATGATGGGTGCGCCCTGGCCCACCAGTTCGCCCACCTTGGGATAAATGTCGGCGATGATGCCGTCCGAAGGGGAGGTGAGGCGGATTTCGTCCTGATAGGCATTCACCAGCTCCACGGCGGCGTTGGCACGTTCCACCAGGGCCACGGCGGCGTCCTTGTCTTCCTGGCGGGCGCCCTTGATGGCCATGGCGTACTGGCTGTAGGCAGCCTTGGTGGTGGCCTGTGCGGCGCGGTATTGGGCTTCCACCTCGTCGTACTTCTGGTCGGAAACCACTTTCTGCTCGTGCAGGGCCTTGATGCGCTCATAGGACTTGCGCATCACTTCTTCGCCCACCTTGGCCTTCTGCCACAGCTCGTACGCGCCGGTAATCTGCTCTTTCTGGGCGCCGTGCATGGCTTTGTCCTTCTGGGCGGTGGCGGCCGCCTTGGCGGCGTTGGCCTCGGCCATCTTGGAACGGATTTCCGGCGAGTCAATGATAACCAGCGTGTCGCCTTTGCGTACCTGCTGGCCTTCGATGCCGCGGAACTCCTCTATGCGGCCCGGAACCTTGCCGGAAATGCGGTACTCCGTGGCCTCGGCCTCGCCCTGGATGACGACGGGCCTGGGACGGGAAACGATGTATCCTACGATGGAAATGACAAGTAAAATGGCAATGAGTGCCGCAACCCCGATTAAGAGGTTGTAATTTTTCTGTGAATTCATGATATAAGTTTAGTCTTTGTAGCCGCCTTCCGCTTTCCTCAGGCTGGCGGCGGTCATTTGCAATTCAATACCTGCGTCGATATACTCGCTGTGGGCGCTGAGCCAGGCCGTGTGTGCGCCCAGCACAGTGTTGGTGGCGATGACACCGGCGTCCAGGCCCACGCGTGCGCTGCGGAGGTTGTCTTCAGCCAGGTCCAGGTTGGAGCGGGCCATTTCCACCTTCTGGAGGGCCTCGTCAAAGAACTTGCGCTGCTGGGTTACCTGCAGGTTAATCATCTGTTTGGCGTCGTCCAGCTGGTCCTGGTACAGACGGGCTTCGGCCTTGGCCTTCTTGTATTTGAACAGGGCCTCGCCGCCGTGGGTGATGGGAATTTTCACCATGACGCCGGCGCTCAGGTTGCCGCCCTGCCACTGGTTCTGGAAGCCGTTGTACATATTGGGGTTGGAAACGGTGAAAGCGCCCATGAGGGCCACGGTGGGCATGAGGTCTGCGCGTACCACCTTGGCTTTCTTGTCAAAGATTTGGCTGGCCAGGGTGAGGCTGCGGGTCTCCGGACGGGACGCATAGATGTCCTCCAGGCTCTTTTCCACCGGACGGCCGGGTTCCGGAATCACTTCCAGGGTTTCATCGGCCAGGACGATGGCGCTGTCTAAGGGCAGGCCGATGCGCTGGCACAGCAGCATCTTGGAAAGGGTGAGGCCGTTGGTGGCCTTGGTGAGCATCATGCGGGCCTCGTTGGCCTTCACGCGTACCTGCAGCAGGTCGCTTTCCGTGGAAACGCCCGCGTTCACGGCCGTTTGCACGTCTTTCTCCATTTCCTCCAGCAGCGCGGCATAGCTCTCCGCCAGTTTCTTTTTGTTGGCAATGGAGATAATTTGCCAGTAGGCCTGGTCCACGTCCAGGAGGACATCGGCCTCCTTCATGTCATATTTGGCCTCCGAGAGCTGCTGCGCCAGCACGGCCATCTGGTTGCTGTAGATGATTTTACCGCCCACAAACACCGGCTGCTGCACGGTGACGGCGCCTATCCAGATGTTGTGCAGGTTCGGGTGCAGGGCGTTGTCAATGTCCTGGCCGATGGCGTTGATGGGCGTAGCAATGTTGGGCAGGTCGGGGTTGTTGCGGAGCGCTTCTATCAGGCGCTCGGCAACGTCCCGGGTGAGGTCTCCCTGGATGTTGGCGGCGCCGCCTTGCAGGTAGTCCCAAAAGGCATTCTGCACGTTGGTGCCGGCGTTCCGGAGCCGGCTGCTCTGGTCTTCGTTGAGGAGGGCCACGTCGCGGTTGTTGTAAACGTAGGCGCCGGTGGCGCTGATTTTAGGGAAATAGTTGGCCATGGCAATTTTGCGGTCATAGCCGGCCATCTCGGTCTCAATGCGGGCCTGGTCCAGGGCCTTGCTTTCCTGCAGGGCCATCTGGCGGCAGTCATCCAGGGTGAGCACCTGCCCGTGGTAGGTGGCTGGAGCCGGATTCTGCGCCCTTACTGACAAAGTGGCAAATGTCAGGACCAAAAGCAGCATATTTCTCTTCATATCGGTCAAAATTTAGTTTTTCACAGTTGGGCCTTATACTGCAAAAAAGCTGCCATACGGGTTTGTGTGGCAGATAATTGACGTATGGGCGGGGATTATCGGGCCAAAAGCGCAGCGCACTGCTGCTGGGCCTGTTCCAGCTGGTCGAATTTGCCTATGTCCACCAATTGCAGGTTTTCTGCCAAAATGCCATAAATGGGCTCCTTGTGGCAGGTTTTCAGGTAAAAGTCCATGATGGGGAAACGGCCGGTGAACCCCCACTCCGCAAAATGCGGGAAAATGCGCGGAGAAAGGTTGTGAATGCCGGAGAAGGCGTATTTGCGACAGCGTGTCAGGTCCAGGTCCGGGTAGGGGGAGCGGACTTCGCCGGTGAGGTTGTCCGTCCAGCCCACCAGGCGCATGTCCGCGCTGAACAGGAGGTTCCGGCGGGTTTCCCGCCGGCTCACCACCAGGGTGGCCAGGGCGTCCGGCCGGGTTTGCTGCCGCACCCAGTGAAGGTCCAGGTTGGAAATGATGTCCACGTTGTGCACCAGGAAGGGTTCTTCGGTGGGCAGAATCAGCCGCTGCGCGTGCAGGATGCCGCCGCCGGTTTCCAGAAGCTGCTCGCTTTCGTCGGAAATGGCGATGGGCAGCCCCCAGTCGCGGGAGGCTATATAGGCGCGGATCTGCTCCGGAAAATGGTGCACGTTCACGGTGAGCTGGGTATAGCCGGCCGCTTTGAGCTTTTCTATAATATGGTATAGGAGCGGCTCCCCGCAAACGGGAACCAGGGCTTTGGGCAAGGTGTCCGTGAGGGGCTTCAGGCGCGTGCCCAGCCCGGCGGCAAAGATGAGGGCCTTCATGCTACACACTTTTCTCTATGTTCATTTCGCGGTGTGTCACCACTACTTTTACGTCAAATTTTCCGGACAGGTGAGACGCCAGATGCTCTGCGCAATACACCGAGCGGTGCTGGCCGCCGGTGCAGCCAAAGCTCACCTGGAGGTGCGTGAACTGCCGTTCCAGGAAGCGCTCCACGTGGGCATCGACCAATTTATATACGCTCTCCAGGAAGGTGGTGACCTCGCCGTTCTCTTCCAAGAACCGGATTACATCCGCATCCATGCCGGTGGAATTGCGGTAGCGCTCGTATTTGCCGGGGTTGTGGATGGCGCGGCAGTCGAATACGTAGCCGCCGCCGTTGCCGGTGAGGTCTTCCGGGACGCCTTTCTTGAGGGAAAAGCTGTAGATGTGCACCAGGAGTTTATCGGTCTTTTCCGGCAGTTTTTCCTGAAAGCGGGGCAGGGTGGTGATTTGTTCCAGCAGGCTGTTCAGGTAGGGATAGTCCGTGAAAGGCGTCTGCAGCAGGCCGCGGAGGTTGTCCATGGCCGGGGGAATGCTGGCGATGAACTGGGCTTTGCGTTCAAAGAGGCCGCGGAAGCCGTAGGCTCCCAGCACTTGCAGGGTGCGGAACAGCACAAACAGGCGCAGGCGGCTGTAGAAATGGGATTCGTCCACCTTCCGGTATTGCTGAAGGGCCTTCAGATAGGCTTCCAGCAGTCTTTTCTTGGTACTTTCCGGGAAGCGGGAGCGGGCCTGCCATACGAACGAGGCTACGTCGTAATAGATGGGGCCGCGTCGGCCGCCCTGGAAGTCGATAATCCACGGCTTCCCGTCTTTGAACAGGATGTTCCGTGCCTGGAAGTCCCTGTGCATGAAGGTGTTGCTTTCTTCTGCGAGCAGGTCGGCCTTCAGGTGCTCAAAATCGTCCTGCAGGCGTTCCTCGTTGAATTCCAGTCCGGTGGCTTTGAGGAAGCAGTATTTAAAATAATTGAGGTCGAAGTTCACCATGCGCTCGTCGAAGGCTTCGTACATACACTGCTTCCAGTCCAAGCCTTCTGCGCCCTGAAACTGCAGGCGGGGGAGTTGCTTCAGGGTGCGGCAAAGCAACTGGGTTTCTTCCTCGCTGTAGGACCCGCTTTCACGTCCCTTGGCAAGCAGGTCGAAGAGCCCCGTGCTGCCCAGGTCCTCCTGCAGATACGTTATCTGGTCTCCGCTGACAGCCACTACTTCAGGAACGGGCAGCCCCTTTTCTCGAAAATGGCGGGAGAGGTAGATGAAGGCCCGGTTCTCTTCCAGGTTGTTGCCTACTACGCCCATAAGGGTGAGGGTGGTGCCAAGAAGGCGGAAATAGCGGCGGTTACTGCCGGAAGACGGTAATTCCTGGAGCTGCTCCAGCGATTGCCCGGTATAAGATTCAAATAGAGTGCGTAATACGTTTTCCGGCATGACCATTGGAATTGAATGGCGCAAAGTTACCCACAAAAGAACAAAAAGCAAAACGCTGTTTGGTGTTTTGCCTTCAATTTCTTATTTTTGTCAGGTTTTATTGCAATAAGGTATCAAATGAAAAAACTTACCCTCATTTTTGCAGCCTTCGTAGTTTGCCTTTCTGCCCAGGCTCAGAGTCCCATCAAGAAAATCGTGGAGCGTTTCGACGATCCGGAAAAAGGACATACGGTGTTTATCGAAAAAGGTTCCCGCTCGGTGGGTATCTCCGGTTCCTACAGAAATTTCCGGGCCGGCGGCTATGTGAGTTCAGACGGCTTCGATGTCCTTTCCCTCCTGAACATGGGTTCCGGTGAGGCGCACATCTGGACCGTGGCGCCCAAATTCAACTGGTTCCTGGCCAACGACTTTTCCCTGGGCGTCCGCCTGGACTACAGCGGTTATTGGATCAACTCGAATCTGCGCCTGGATTTGCGCGAAGTGGTGGGGCAGTTCTTTGAGAAGACCAATACGGTGGATCCCAACACGGAGGAAGGCAAGGAGGCCTTGGCTGCGCTCAACTTGACCATCTCCAACCGCCATTGGCACAAGCACGCCGGCGGCGTTTCGGTCACGGCCCGCAAGTATCTGTCTTTCTTTGGCAGTAAAACCTTTGCCGTGTTTGGTGAGGGACGTCTGTTCGGCCGCTATGGCGTTACCACGTCCAATCCCATTGTGGAAGATGGCGAGGAGATTGTCAAAATGCGCATCAGCCGGAATATCGACGTGGGCTTGAAGGGCGCCGTAGGTTTGGCCGTGAAACTGCGCGACGGCAGCATGATTACCGGTTGTATTCCTATCGTGGGCATGGAGTATTCCCTTATGCTGCAGGATAAGGTAGGCAATGTCACTACCAACGATGCCAGACTCTCCTCCTTCCGCCTTGCCCGAGACCTGGATTTGATTGGCATCCAGATTGCCTATTCCCGCGTCATCGGCCCCAAGAAGAAAAAATAGGGCTCATGGATTATCAGCTTATAAATCTGAACGATTATTTTCAGACAGGTGAGGGTGGTACAGCCCTCACTTATAATAATAAGAACGGCCGGACGCTGGCCAAGTTGTTTACGCCCGGCTATGGGGCGGAAAGCGCCGAGCGGGAGTTCCGTGTGAATCAGGTGGTCTATGCGATGGGAATTCCTACACCGGAGCCCGTCCGGCTGGTGACGGACGGTACACGCTATGGTGCCGAATATGAACTGATTCCCAACAAACGTTCCTTCACGCGCATCATTTCCCAGGAGCCGGAGCAGCTGGAACCGTTGAGCATCCGTTTTGCCCGGCTGGCCAGGGAGTTGCATCAGAAGCCTGCGGACACCGGGCGCCTTCCGGACATGCGGGAACTGGTCCGTTACCACATATCCCGTTTCGAGGGTTTGCCCCAGGACCTGAAAGACCGTCTGCTTGCCAGGCTGGACTCCATTCCGGCGTCTGCCGTCTGCCTGCACGGAGACTTGCATATCGGCAATATCATTACGGACGGTACGCGGGACCTGTGGATAGACGTGGGGGACTTTGCCTATGGCTGCCCGGAGTGGGACCTGGGCATGATGTATTATGCCGATCATTTCATGTCCGAGGAACGTGCGCAGAGCATCTTCCATGTGGGTATGGATACGCTCAAAAAGCATTGGGCCCTGTTCGCCCGCGAATATTGGAGCGGGGAGCCGGCTGCGGAGATTGCCGCCCATGAAAAGACGCTGTACCCGTTCATCGCCCTCAAAATCACCTTCCTGGTGAGCAAGCTCCATGACGGAAAAGGCTCCGTGTCGGAGCCTCTTCTGAATATGATTAACGCTTATTTGCGGTAGCCTATAACTGGCTTTCTTTCAGCTCAAAGGTGTTGCCGCGACGGATATCGCCGGTCTCCATGCCCCGCTTGAGCCAGCGCATGCGCTGGGCGGCGGTGCCGTGGGTGAAGGATTCTTCAACGGCATAGCCTTGGGCTTTCTTTTGCAGGTAATCGTCACCAATCACGGAAGCGCAGCGGATGGCCTCTTCCAGGTCGCCGTCTTCCAGCGAACCAAAGAGGGCGCTTTCGTAGTGGGCCCATACGCCGGCGTAGAAGTCGGCCTGCAGTTCAATGCGGACGCTGACGCGGTTGGCCTGCGTCTTGTCCATGCGGGCCATCTGGCTATGCGCCTGGTCCAGCGTTCCAAGCACGTGCTGCACGTGGTGACCCACCTCATGCGCAATTACATAGGCGTAGGCGAAGTCGCCGTCGGCCCCCAGCTGCTGCCGCATGCTGGAGAAGAAGGAAAGGTCGATGTAAAGTTTTTCGTCCGCCGAGCAGTAGAACGGGCCCATGGCGGCCTGTCCCTGCCCGCAGGCGGTGCTGGTGGAACCGGTGTAGAGCACCAGCGTGGGGGCTTTATAGGTGCCTATTCCGTTGTCCATGAAGTAGTTGCCCCATACGTCTTCCGTGGAGGCCAGAATTTGCCGGGAGAATTTGGCCAGGGCCTCGTTCTCCGCCGTGGGCTCGTAGGAGGTTTCCACTGCCGGCTGCAGGGCGCCGGAGGAGGCCACGTTCTTGAAAACATCGCCCAGGTTGCCGCCCATCAGGAGCGTAATGATGGCAATGACGGCAATGCCGCCCAGTCCCATTCCGGCCTTTTTGCCGCCGCTCAGGCCTCTGCGGTCCTCTACATGTGTGCTTTCGCGTCTTCCGTCAAGTTTCATAGTTGTGATAGCGTTTGATTAATAGCTTGCAGTTCTTCCTGGGTGAAATGGATGTTTTCCAAGGCTTGGAAGTCGTCCTCCAACTGGGAGCCGCGGCTGGCGCCCACGATAACGCTGGTCACGCGCTTCATCCTTGAGGCACCAGGCCAAGGCCATTTGAGCGAGGGTTTGCCCACGCCGGGCGGCAGGGGTGAGCCCAGAGGGTGGCTTTATCAGAAGCCCATCCCGAACTGGAGCCAGTATTTGTCCTCCAAGGTCTGCCAGGCGCGGACACTCTCGTTGTAAATGTATTCCGTGTAGGCGTTGAGGACGGCGGGGGAGCCTGCGGCGGGAAGGCCCTCGAAGGCCAGGTCTTCCAGACGGAGAATCTCCTTGTTGAAGCCTTCTTTGGTGGTTTGCCAGGAGAGGGTGGCCAGCTTGTTGGCGCGGCGGAACTGCCACAGGTAACTGTCCGGCACGTACTGTTTCTGGCCGCAAATTTCAAAGTTCCTGGGGAGGGTGGTGGTGCCGCAGAATACGGGAATACGGGGGCTCTGGCCGGGATTATCGACCGAAATCCAGCATACGCCGCCCACTGCATCCGGGAGCCAGCTGCGGAGCTGGGTGATGTGGCTGTAGGCGCACCAGGCCACGGCTACGGTCCGTCGGAATTCCACGGTTCCCGGGGCGAGGGTGTTGAGGGTGTTGCGCAGGGTGGTGGTAAGCCAGGGGTTGGCCACGGGGCTCACCACGGTATCGGCCGGATGCTTCCTGGTGGCGGGGCGCGCCAGCTTGATGTTCCTGGTCATGTCAAAGTCCGTTCCCTCGTAGGTTTCCCGGTAGAGGGCCATCACTTCGCGGATGTCCACCTGTTTGTCCGGTTTCACGGAGAAGGGGAGCTCGTCCATGTCATACGTGAGGCTCAGCGACGGGGCTAAATGGCTGAGGATGAACCACTCCCGGTCGTTGTAGTTTTTGCCTTTGGCATAGTCTGTATTGAAGGCCTTCCAGAAAACGAAGTCGCCTTCCCCATCCCAAAGGCCATTGTCCCTGGCCACCTGTTCCACATTGGCGGAAGCCATCATGTCCTTGTCCTTGCGGTTAATTTTGCCGATACGGGGGATGTTGGCCGATACGCCCACATGGTCGTCGGGAATGCGCTTGGCCACCCAGGCGGCACCGATTTTGTCCTTGCCGATACCCACAATCTCAAACTGCCAGACCTCGTTCTTGTCGGCCACCGTGAGGCATTCGCCACCGTCCCCGTAGCCGTACTGCTCTGCCAGGGCGCCCATGAGGCGGATGGCGTCGCGGGCGTTGTCGCAGCGCTGCAGGGCCACGCGCTCCAGCTCCTCGATGGTGAACCAGCCGGCCTTGTTTACCAGGGTGTCCGGCCCGCCGAAGGTGGTCTCGCCCATGGCCAGCTGCTTCTCGTTGAGGCAAGGGTAGGCCGTGTTAAGATAGGCATAGGTATGTGCCACTTGGGGGATTTCTCCCATGAGCCTGACGCCGGTGGTGTCGCCACGGAAGCGGGTTTTCATGGTGCCTCTGAGCACTTGGTGCATCGACCCGGGTGCATGGTCCGCGGCAGGTTCCATCTGCACCCAGGTGCGGTACCGGCCGTCGCAGGTGTGCGACGTGATGACGGAGCCGTCCGTGGAGGCCTTCCGGCCCACCATGATGGAAGTACAGCTTTGGCCGTCAAATTCCTGCGCGTGAAGCGGCAGGACAAAAACTACAGTAAGCAGCAAGGAGAAAAAACGTTTCATGCGTGTAGGGGTTGTAATGCTCATTCGTACAAAGATAGAAAAAAAGAAGTATCTTTGCATCCCTTTAGAGATGAAAAAGCGTCGATGAATACAGGTAATCAGCAGAATAGAAGGCTCATCGGCCTTGTGGCAGGTGTTGTTGCGGGGGTGTCCTACGGGACCAACCCGCTTTTTGCCAAGCCCCTCATGGAAAGCGGCGTCCCGGTGCTGGTGATGCTGTTTTTCCGGTACGGCCTGTCGGTGCTCCTCCTGTCCCTGTGGATGCTGGCGCGGAAGGAGAGCTTCAAGGCAGGTGGCCGCGAACTGCCGCTCCTGCTGGTGCTCGGCCTCCTGTTTGCCGGCAGCAGCCTTTTTCTTTTCACCTCCTATGCGTTCATCCCGTCGGGACTGGCCACAACGCTGGTGTATCTGTATCCGGTCCTGGTGGCCCTCATCATGGTCCTGCTCCGTTTCTATCCCAGCTGGCAGACCTGGTTCTCCATCGTCGCCACCTTTGGAGGCATCCTCCTTCTGTCCAGCC
>DFFY01000106.1:23004-40615 GCA_002371115.1 Bacteroidales bacterium UBA3764 | reverse complement strand
CAGCATCACATTGGCGAAAGCTGGGAACTGTCCGGCGTAAAAGGCAACGAAAGTATTGTGGCCGACGGTCCCCTGGCCGGCCGCAGCATTGCGTCCCTGGTGCACGAGTACAGGGACCAGCTGGTGGGAAAACACGTGTACGCCAACACCGGGGACGAGTTCCCGCTCCTCATCAAGTTCATCGACGCGCTCACGGACCTGAGCATCCAGGTGCACCCGAACGATGCGCTGGCCGCTAAACGGCACAACGGCTCCAAGGGCAAGACGGAGATGTGGTATGTGGTGGATGCCGAGCCCGGCGCCCACCTGCTCACAGGACTCAGCAAAGCCATCACACCGGAAGAGTACGCCGCCAAGGTGGCCGACGGAACCATTACCGACGTACTGGCCCGCTATGACGTGCATGCCGGCGATGTCTTCTTCCTGCCTGCGGGCCGCATTCACGCCATCTGCGGCGGCTGCTTCATCGCGGAAATCCAGCAGACCTCGGACATCACCTACCGCATTTACGACTACGGCCGCCTGGGTTTGGACGGCAAACCGCGCGAGGTACACACGGAATTGGCCAAGGACGCCATCGACTATAAGGTCTATGACAACTACCGCACGGAATATACGCCGGAGGAAAACGAGGAGGTGGAGGTGGTGAGCTGCCCGTATTTCACCACCAGCGTTTACGATTTAACCCTCCCCTGCGCCAAGGATTTATCGGAAATAGACTCGTTTATGGTAGTCATGTGCATAGAAGGCAGCGGAACGCTGGAGGTGGACGGAGAAAGCGTGGACATTGCGCAGGGCGAGACCGTCCTGATACCGGCAAGCGCCGACGACCTGTGTTTTGTCCCCGACGCCTGCATGAAGGTATTGACTTCCTATATTAAGTAGATTTCTCTTATTCGAGGCCTCTGGCGCGCATGAGCGCAGCCGGGTCGGGATCGGCCCCACGGAACTGCCTGTACAGCACCATGGGCTCCTCGCTGCCGCCTTTCTCCAGGAAAGTCTTGCGGAAGGAGTCGGCGGTTTCCTTGTTGAACACGCCGTCCGCCACAAACTTCTCCCAGGCATCCACGGCCAGCACTTCGCTCCACAGATAGCTGTAGTAGCCGGCGCTGTAGCCGCTGTTGAAGATGTGGTTGAAGTAGGTGGTGCGGTAGCGCGGGATAATCTCATCGACAAGTCCCATCTTCCTGCACACGCGCTCTTCAAAGTCGCGAATGTCTTCCGGACCGTGGAACGTGGCCAGCTGGGCGGCGGACAGTTCGTGCCACTTCATGTCCAGAATGGAGGCGGCGCACAGCTCGCCCGTCATGAATCCCTGGTTGAATTTGAGGCTCTTGCGCACCTTTTCCACCAATTCCTGCGGTATGGGCTCGCCGGTGCGGTAATCGTTGGCATAGGAGCGTAAAATTTCCGGCACAAAGGCAAAGTTCTCGTTGAACTGGGAGAACATTTCCACAAAGTCACGCGCCACGGAGGTGCCGGAAACGCTCTTGTAGTTGCAACGCGTAAGGAAGCCGTGCAGGGCATGGCCAAACTCGTGGAAGGCCGTCTGTACATTGTCAATCGTGAGCAGGCTGGGCTGGGCGGAAGTGGGATCCTCGCCAGGCGCCGGGAAATTGCACACGTTCACGATGACGGGACGCACATCCCGATCCCCGGTCGGGCCGGAGATGACGTACTGGTCGCGGAAGTTGTTCATCCAGGCACCACCACGCTTGGTGGGACGCACATAGTAGTCCTTATAGAATATGCCGATAAGCGTGCCGTCCGGTTCCGTGAGCTTGTAAGCGCCCACGCCGGGAGTATATACCTCCACTTCCGGAGCGGGTTCAATGCGGATGCCATAAATGCGCTCCGCAGCCGTGAAAACGCCCTTGAGGACGCTGTCAGCCTGGAAATAGGGCTTGGTCTGGCTCTCATCCAGCGCGTATTTCTGCGCGCGCACTTTCTCTGCATAATAGCTCCAATCCCACGCTTCAATCTTGTGACCGGCCAGCTTTTCCATGTCGGCCTTCTCTTCCCTGGCCTTGCGCATGGCGGCATCCATGATGGGCTGCAGGAAGGCATCCACCGTGGCAGGAGTGCCAGCCATCTTGTTGGACAGCTGGAAAGCGGCAAAGTTGCGGTATCCCAGCAGCTGGGCCATCTCGGCCCGTAACTGCAAGATTTCCAGGACGATAGCGTTATTATCGTGCTCGTTGCCGTTGTTGCAGCGGGCAGAATAGGCCTTGAACACCTGCTCGCGCTTAGCGCGGTCCGGGCAGGAGCTCATGAAGTCATAATACTCGCTTACGGTGATGCCCGTGGCGTCCTTGAAGGCGTTGTTTTCCGCCAGCAGGTTCTGGCCGAACTTCTGGGAGAGGGTGCCCAGGCGGGTGCTAATCTCCGCAAAACGTTTCTTCCCAGCCTCGTCCAGCCCTACGCCGTTCCGCTCGAAGTTCTGGTAGAGTTTCTTCACCACCATCTGCTGCTCGCGCGTAAGGCCCTCGGAAGCCTCGTAAACGGCCTTTACACGGGCGAAGAAGGCCTCGTTCATGAAGATATCATTCTCCAGTTCGGTCACCAGGGGAATTACTTCCTCCTCGATAGCCTGCATGCCGGGCGTGGAATCGCTTTCCGACAGGTTGAAGAACACGCCCTGCACCTTGTCCAGGATGGGACTGGCGTTTTCATAGGCCAATACCGTGTTCTCGAAGGTAGGGGCCTCGGGATTATCGACAATGGCCTGCACGTTTTTCCGGGCTTCTTCGATGCCCGCCCTGAAGGCCGGCAGGTACTGGTCTTCGGTGATTTGGGAGAAAGGAGCAGTCCCGTACGGGGTGTCCCACTCCTGCAGGAAGATGTTGGTGTTGGTTTTACAAGCGCTCATAGTCAAGAGCATAGCCAGACCCGAGAGTCTGGCTACAGTCAATAATTTATGCATAGAACTTATTCAATTACCACAGAAATGGAAGGGTCGTCCACCAGTGTAAACTGGGCGGCACCGGAATAGATGGTGATAATGCCGGTTATGTCCACCGGAGCTCCGTCAAGGATGCGCTGGTCAAGCACTTTGTCCGCGAACTTGGCATAGCCGCTGGTACGGACCTGCACGTCGGTTGCACCCAGCTTGAAGTAGTGGGAAATGTAGTTGGCCGTGGCGTACTTGATCATAATGTCCTTGTAGGAGATGTAGGCATCTGAACCGAACTTGTTGGCCACATCCTCGCTCAGATATTGGCTGGGGGTTCCCAGAATGGTGCCGTAACGGGTTGCACCGCTACCTACCTCTGCAGAATTCCATACCCCTGCTTCCAGATAAGAAATATACTTGGCCTTGGTGCAGGCCCAGGTATTTACGCCCCAGGTCCCGGCACCGGAGAGAAACACACGGTTTTCCGGGTTGCCGCTCTTGTGGGCCATGTTGGGGTTGGGATAGAACAAGGCGAAAATCTGGTTGCCGTAGGTGAGGCCCTTCACGGTGATGAGCTTGCCCCACAGGGGGCTCTGCGTACCCTCGGAAAGGGCCGCCTTGAGATCGGCCTCATTCACATTCAAAGGCTTGAGGGGCGTATCCGTCCGACCTTTGAACACATGGACGTCAATGAGCGCCTGCAGCTGGATGTAGGAGGTGTCGTACTCGTTGGTGGCCGTTTCGTCGGCGGCAAAACCCAACTGCGGCATGCCGTTGTAGCTGCCCAGCGTAAGGCCGTCACAATACACGTACACCCATTGACCCAGCGAATACTCATTGTACAGCGAGGAACGGCCCAATTTCAGGTCGATGGCACCGGACTCGTCCTGCAGGTAAATCTCGTTGTAAATGTTCCCGCTCTGGTCGCTGGTGGTCACCTGACCTTTGATCCAGACATTCCCGCTTACCATTGTGGGTTTCCCCTGATACTGGGCTTTGAGTTCGGCAATGGTGGAAATTTTGGTCATGCCCTTCAGGGCCATGTCGGCATCCGTGTAGAACGTCTGTCTTTCGGGGACGTTCTTGCCACCATCAAATACAGGCTGCCATTCTTCTTTCAGACTCTGGCAGGAAACGAGGGCCGCCAGGGCGGCAAGGGCAAATAGTGTCTTTTTCATGGCTCTTAGAATCTGAAGTAAATGTTAAGCATATAGTTGATACCCGGATTGTAGTAATAACGGGAGTCGAAACGGTAATAGCGCTCCTTGGAGGCGGTATTGTCCACCATACGGGTTTGCTCATAACCGCCGGTCTTGACACCCCGGTTGTTCAGCAGGTTCTTCACGTTCAGGGAGAAGCCCAGCTGATACTTGCGCTGGATGTACCAGGACTTGCCTACGGAAGCGTTCACCAGCCAGGCCGTCTTGAACTGTTCCTGCGTGGTCATGTAGGTGATTTCCTTGTCGGTAATCTCGTTGTCCAGACCGGCCACGGCGTAGTCCGTGCGATACAGCGGGTTCATGTCCAGGTAGGCACGGTCGAAGCATTCCACATCGGCCTCGATGAACCAGTAATTGTAGTTGTAGCTCAGGCCCAGGCTGGCGGCCGTCTGCGGCGTGGAAGGCACATAGTGCTTCTGCGTCACGGTGCCGTCCTGCAGCTGGGTCTTGGTCCAATACGGAACCAGCACGTTGGACATCACCACGTTGGCGCTGTTGTCCACGGTCTGGGTCATGCGCGGGGTAGAGGTGTAAATGTACTCACCCAATGCCAGGACGCCCTGGACGGACAGGTTGGGGACAATGTACGTAGGCACCTTGAAGCCCAGTTCAATACCCATGTGACGCTGGTTGATGCCGCTGATGGCAAAGTTGGAGAAGGCGTTCTGCAGGTCATCGTAGGCGCTCATCACCTTGCTCTGGTCCCATATCTTGGTCCAGTAGCCCGTAAGGCGCACGTTGATGCCGTTGCCGCTGTACTGCCAGTTCACGTCGGAGGAGAAGGTTTTCACCGTGGTCAGGTTCTCCACCATGGAGTTGCGGGTACGGGGGCTCAGGAACGCCTGGTTGAACTTGGGGGCGTCGTTGAAGTAACCCACATTGGCGTAAACACGCATGTTGCCGCCAATCACATAGTTCAGGTTCAGTTTGCCGGCATAGGTGAAGAAGGCTGCCTTCCTGGACTTGCCCAAAGAAGTGGTGACCGTCTTGCCGTCGGCCTCATAGGAGGGTTCGATTACCTCGCCGGTGGTCGGATCCATCAGCTTGTTTCCATTGGCATCCAGGCCCGGGAACAAGCCCTTGCGGATAAGGCCTTCACGCCAGAAGCTGTCATAACCGGCACGGCCGGAGACCTGGGCGCTGAACGCCCCCGCCGTAAACTTGGCGCTGAGCCAGCCGCCGAAATTGCGCACCTGGGCATAATAGTCGTAACCGTATTTGTCACCCTGGCCCAGCATGCGGGCCTGGCCGTTCTTGAGGTAGTAGTCCAGGTCGTTCTGGGTGCGGTACTGGCTGGCGGCAAAGTCGCGCTCGGCAAAGTTGTCCACGTCCACAAAGTACCAGCCGCCCAGCAGGTCGGCAATCACCTTATAGTATTCCGTGCGGTTGATGCGGGCGTTCAGGCCGCCGGTAAGGGTGACAAAGTCCGCAGGACGGGCCTTGAAATTGAAATTCAGGTTCAGGTCCCGCTGGTCCGTACGGCGCTCTTCCTGCACGTACTTGGAACGGTAGTTGCCGGAGGAATAGTTAATCTGATACAGACGGTCCCAGTCGATATGGGTCAGTCCCGGATACATGTTGGAATGGGTCCACACGTTGAAGGCCGTCATGTATTTGTCCGGATTGTTGCGGTTGAGGTCGGGTTCGTACACACCGTCCACCATGCCGTAATAGTAACTGGGCAGGTTGCGATAGTAGTCCGGACGGGGATCCTGTGCGTCGTACCAATCCAACGCCGTATAGCCGTTGCGGCCAAAGCGGAACAGGGCGGTCAGGCTGCCCTCGAACTTGTCGGAAGGAGTGAAGTCCCACTTCACAAGGGCCACGGGTTCATGGGTCTTGCGGACACGGGCATTGCGAACCTTGCCGTTCTGATAACCCCAGTTGGAGTTGTACATGTTGTCGCCCAGAAGGTCGTACACTTCCTGGGTCGATGCCATCTGGGCACCGCGTTCACCGGGCGTGCCAAAGAACACGAAGCTCAGCTTGTGCTGGTCGCTGAATTTCTTGTCCGCAGCCAGATAGTAGGCGAAGGAACGATAGAAAACACCCTTGGACCAGTCATTGCCACCCAGGCGGGCGCTCACGTTGGCGGCGAAGGCCCAGCCGTTGTCCATCATGCCGGTGGCATAGGAAGCCATCACGCGCAGGCGGTACAGGGTGCTGTTGGTGAGTACGCTGGCACGCAGGCCCTTGCGCATCTCAGAGGCTGTTCCAAAGATGTTTGTGGCACCATTGTAGCCGCCAAAACCAAAGTCGGCCGTCTCTGCGCCGTTTACGCTTTCCTTGGAGCGCGTAGCCTCGTTCAGGCCGCTCCACAGGGAATAAGGGCTGTACCCGGTGATGGCATCGTTCAGCTTGACACCGGCCAGGTACACGTCCTGACTCTCGGAGGCATAACCGCGGGCGCGGAATCGCACGGAGGAGAAGTTATAGCCGGCAATGCTGTTGAACACATCATTGCTGCCAAACAGGATGGTGGGGTTGTCGCTGTAACCGCTGTCTTCCATGTCCAGGGCGGCGAAGTTGTCCTCGTCCACCTCGCTCACCCGCTCTACGCCGGTAAGGGAGAGGTTGAACATGTTCTTCACGTAGCCGTCATTCACGGTCACCTGCACCTGACTTTCCAGAAAATCGGGTGCCTCAATCACCAGTGTGTAATTGCCGTCTGCCAGGCCGGGGATGATAAACGTACCATCCTGAGCCGATGTCACCGTGGTGATTTCCGCCGCTCCGGACTTCAGGATAAGTCGGGCGTTTTCCACCGGCACACGGCCGTTGCGGTTCACTACCGTACCCTTTACACCGCCCGTCGGGGCCTGTGCAAACAGGGACAGGGAGGCTACCGTTGCCGCAATCGTCAGAATCAATCTTTTCATATCGTATTACTTCTTGATTACAATATAGGTAGGATAGTGGTCGGAGAAACCGCCCACGAAAGCGCCGCCGGAGAAGGTCCGGAACGGGGTGCCCTTGTACTGGCCGGTCTGGTTGGTCATGAAGGGCTTCGAGAACACGCGTCCGTAGTATTTTTTCTTCACGATGGGCTGTATCTGGAAGGTACCGGGGGCCGCATGGGCCAGGGCCTTGTTCACCATCACAATGTCAAAGATATTGCCCTCACCCCGGTAGTACAGGGAGCTGTAGCCGTCCTTGATCATGCGCAGGAACGGGTCGAAGAACTCGGCATCGTCCTTTACGTCCTCAATGTTGTCCTTGCCGGCATGCAGGTACTCGGTCATGGAGATATCCGTAGGGTTGTCGTTCATGTCGCCCATCACCACTATCTTGATACCCGGAAACTCCTTCTGGAGCTCCATGGCGCGGTTATAGGTAATCTCGGCGCCGCGCGGACGGAGGTCGGCACCCTTGCCGCCCAGACGGGACGGAAGGTGGCACACGAAGAAGGCGAACATCTCATTGTCGATGGTGCCGCGCACCATCAGGATGTCACGCGTACGGAAGGCGTCCTTCTCCTCCTGGGTCCACCGGCTCCAGTCGATGCGCGTATTCACGTCAAAGGTGAAAGGAATGGCCTCGGAGGCAATGTATTTGAAGACCTCGGGCCGATAGAACAACGCGCAGTCCACACCGCGGCGGTCCGGGCTGTCGTAGTGCACAATCTGGTAGTTGGCGTCTGCGATGGCAGGCTCCGCCACCAAATCCTCCAGGACATGGCGGTTTTCCACCTCGGAAACGCCCAGCACGGCATGCCAGGCACCGTTGTCCTTTTTCATCTCCGCAATCACCTTGGCCATGTTGGAGAGCTTCTTGGCATACTTGACGTCCGTCCAGTTGTTGCCGCCGTCGGGCAAGTACTCATAGTCGTTCTTGCCCTCGTCATGGTAGGTATCAAAGAGGTTCTCCAGGTTGTAAAAACCTATCACATAGGACTTTCCGCTTTTCTGCGCCCACAGAGACGGGCTCATGAGCATGAGCAGGGCGGGAAGTATGCATAAGAACTTTTTCATTCGTCAGTGTCATTAATGGGTTTTCCAGAAATTGTTGGGTGTCTCCCCTTCTATCCGCTTCGCTTTTTCCGTGCCTATCTTCTTGGCCAGGTTGGGGAAGAAATCAATCCCCGTCTTGGCCTCCAGCTCAGCGATGGAGCAAATGTAGTCGATGAAGTTGCCGCCAGCGATGCCGGCATCGTGCGGCAGATAGAAGCCCACCGCCATATAGCCGTCCGTTACCGTGGCGCTGTTGTTGCCTTTGAATAAGAGTGCCTTGAAATAATGAGTCGGAACAGTAATCCTTTTCCCGTCCCCAGAATTCACATACTTAGTAGAGCCTTCAATCTGGCAACCAGTAACAACATACAGGGTATCTGACAACACCGCATAATTGCGTACACGGCCCTCCAGAGTCGCCCAGATATTACTATTAAACGGTCCATTCTGAGGTGTCATATTTGTTGGGTAGAACGTAGTTGTATTCGCCTTATATGACAATCGATCCGCAGACGGAAGTTGATGTCCTCGATCATATACAGGGTCACTATAATAGCGCTTATACCCCTCTGATGACCGACTGGCGGACATTGTAATAGCATATTGTTGAGCTGCGGGCAACAGGGGGTCTAATCCCCATGCATCTGTTCTGGAACCTGCTCCAATAAGGCTATTATTAAGCGGATACGCAACCCACAGCGAGACACGGTCGTCATAGTCCCAATAGCAGGACCAGTTGCGGGTGCCGCTCTTGGCCTGACTGACGTACTTGCCGCCGGCCATGTCGTGCACCAGCAGTTCCCGGCCGTCACCAGGCACCATGGCGGGCAGTTCCAGCCAGTCCATGGGGGCTACGTCGTAGCCATAGTTGCCGCTCACGGCTTTTTCGCCCTTTCCGGCCTGCATCAGCGTCACGCGGGCCGCAGCACCCTTTGTAGGAGTGAGCACCAGCGTCACTTCTCGCACATTGTCGGAATCATTGGCAAAGAAACTCAGGATAACGTCGTTCTGGGAACCGATTCCCGATGTGGGATTCACCGAAGCCCAACCGGGCAAGGAAGAGGATGCCGGGTACTCCAGGGAGAGCGTCCACGCACCTTGCGCCACAACGCTAACAAACACGCTCCCCGCCCCCGCGTTCAGCGACGTGCTGCGCGGGTTAATGGACACCGAGTCCCCCTTCTGGCAACCCGTAAAGGTCACCAGAAGGATACTCAGCGCTATCAGGAAGTGTTTTCTGGACATAATTCAGCGATTATTCTACCACAACAACAATTTCAGTGAACTTCACCTGGCCGTTTGTTTTATCACCTGTATTTCCCACGCCGAACGTTGCCGAGCTGCCAGACAAATTCACTGTGGAGCCAGATGCAATCTGGTCGGTTCCACTTAGCAATACGCCACTATTGCTTGAGTTATACGTAAATGTAGCCGAAACGAGGCTTTTCCCGGAAGGAGCGGTAATGGTAAGCGTGGGGGTTTCAGTCTGATAGAACCGCCACTCGTTACCCGCTTCGTAATATTTGCCCGTATTACCTCCACCCTGAGCAGTAAGGATGACATCATCAATGGTTATCGTAGTGTGTTGAGTGCCACTTCCCCATTCATTCTCGGATGCAATTTTTGCAAAATTGAACGTCACGGCACCGTCGGGTTCGTCACTAGGTTCGTCGCCAGGTTCGTCGCCAGGCTCGTCACCAGGTTCGTCGCTGGTCTTTCCGTTGATGCTGTACACATAAGCACCGCTTACGGTCTCGGGGGTGTTGCCCTGATAGTTCTGAAGCTCACCATAGATGATGACTTCGTCGCCTACGGCAACCTGTGTATTGCCTTCTACCCAGGCATTGCCGCCGAAGTACTTCACGCTATAGCAGGTGAATGTAGCCGTACCTCCGTCATCGGCAATGTCGAAGGTGGCAGTCCCATACTGGGCACTGTAGGTGTACTTGATGCTGGCAATCTTACCCTTTACATAGAAAGGACCCACCTTCTGGAAATCGGTCTTGGAGGTCCAGGTCAAGTTGGCGACAGACACTATGGCATCGGCCACCGTGTAAGGGTCCTCCTGCGTACCGGCATGAGAAACGGCGGGTTCGTCACCGGAGAAGCTGACATAGCCATTCCACTTCACCATCTGGGCATTCACCAGGGCCGGGAGGGTGCTGTACTCGGTGACTTTACCCTTGAGGATGACCTCGTCCAGCCACTCGATAGGAGCATCGTTGGCAAAGTCTTCGCCGCCGAAGGACTTGGCCTTCACCACGGTGAGTTTGCCGTCGGTGGTTCCGTCCACCAGTTCGAAGGAAGCCGTACCGTTCTTGATGCTGATATCCTTGCCCACAACGGCCTTCACAAAGTACTCTTTGTCTTCCGTGCCGTTCTTGGCCATGTAAATGGCGTCCTGCACCGTGAAGGCCGTAGCCTCGGTAAGACCGTCATTCACCGGGAGGGAAGGTTCGTCAGTACCAGGCTGGTCGCCACCTTCCGCATCCGTGAAGGAGAGCAGGGCGGCGTTTACAACTTCATGCTGGCTCTTGGAAGCGTAATAATCGTACTTACCGGCAATGGTGATGGTGCCGCCGTCCTTGATCTTGTTCTTCCACTCGTCCGTCTTATAGGCGGCCAGCACACTGTACACGTATATGGTACCGGAGGCATCGGTAAGGTCGAAGCTGCAATAGGCAGGGTTGAACTTGGACACCGTGCCGGTGAGCTTATAGTACGTATTCTTATCCGCAAGCTGAATGAACTCCTCTACAGTCTTGGCAGGGGCATTGGCATATTCATCCGAAGGCTCGTCGCCACCGGGTTCATCACCACCGGGCTCGTCACCGCCCTCACCGTCACTGTATGTAAGGTCCAACTTAACAATCTGAGAATTGTAACTGGCACTGGGAGAGCTGTAATAGTACACCTTCCCAGCTTCGGTTCCGGTAAGTTTCCAGGTATATTCGGTACTCTGCTCCGACAGAGTCTTGTCTTCACCGCCAGAGACCACCGTACCACTCAGGTCTGAGGTAACAACACCATGTGCGCTCTTGGAAGCGCCGGAGCTGGTGGTAACGGCCACTTTCACAAGTCTGAGGCCCTCAAGGGCAGGGAGACCCAGATAAACCGGAGCGGCAGCCGTCTTGGATGCCAGCATAAGGTAAGATGAACCACTATAAGTAGAAGTGTACACATTATCACTCAGCGTGAAAGTGTAGTTGACTCCATTCAGCGGATAGACTTGGGTGCTGGCTCCGGCACCTTTGGCAGTGGGCCAGCTCAAAGCGGAAACATCTGAGAACTGGAAGGAATACGTTCCCGCCGTACCGGGAGTTACGTCACCGGGCTCGTCACCAGGCTCGTCACCGCCGCCGTCACCGGGAGCATAAGTCATGCTGACAAGACGGGCCTGTTTGGACGTGGCCTGGAAGACAACTTTGGAAGCGGTCCCCTTCCAGGTACCAATTTTCTTGGTCTCGGTATTGGCCGGAACCGTTCCATTACCGCCCTCGAGGACCTTCAGAGGCTGGGCATAATCGGTCTCGTTGTACGGGTCACTGGCAGTGAACTCGATGGCCGTCAAGTCTGAACCATCCACCGTAGAGACCACAAATACACTGCTTACATATACACGTGCACTATATTGATCGGGGGTCTTGAGATCGACATTGCTTTCATGCTTATACAAACCAAGCTTAATATTGCCGGACACAGCTTCAAAGCCTTTCCCGTAAGTAGCATCGGTAGCTTCAGACCAGGATATCTCGTTGTTCACTTTAATGGTGGAACCGGTAACCGCTTCGTATGTATATTCGGTTTCATCACCACCACCGGGAGTATCACCGCCTTCTGTCACGCCATTAAGGCTATAAATATAGCTGGCGCCCTTGCCGGAAGTCTCCAGCGTGGTTCCATAGCTGCTCACATATTTGGTCACAGGGCCATACACAATGACCTCGTCGCCCACTTTAACATCCGTGTCTCCGGTAACCCACTTGCGGTTTCCGAGATAGTAAGTCTGGTAGATATAGAACTCGCCGGTTCCATCTTCTGCATCGGCAATATAGAAGGAAGCATTACCGTAAGAGCCACTGTTGGCAAAAGTCTGGTCTACGCCCTTACTTACGGCAATCTTGGAAATCTTGCCTTTCATGTAGTAGCTTTGCTCAGAAACGGCATTATCGGCCAACTTCTCCGCAACAGCTGCGATACCGGCCGGGTTGAACGGGTCCTCCAGAGTACCAGAACCCTTGGCTTCACCGGTTTCTCCGCTGCCACCTTCTACACCGCCCCGGTTCTCACCGTTCAGGCTATACAGGAAAGCTTGATTCTGCTGGGTTTCAGGGGTGTTGCCCTTGTAGTTCACCACGTTACCATATACGATAACCTCGTCCCCTACCACCACAGGCGTATCGCCAGCGGCAAACTTCTTGTTGCCCAGATAGTTGATACGATAGGCCGTAAACTGTCCGCCGTTTACCGAGCCATCATCGGACATGGTGAAAGAACCATTCCCAAAAGTATTGCCGGTACCGCCGAACTGGTCGGATTCTTTGCTGGCAAGCGCAGATACCTTACCCTTGACAAACACTTTCTTGGGGCTGTTCACATCGGCGCCGAGTTCATTCAAGTACTCGATGACACCCGTCACATTGTACGGATTCTCCAAGGTACCGTCACCATTGTCCACCTGACCGTTGGGACCGACCTGGTTGATGATAAGGCTGGTACGGGCAAAGCCGATGGTGAAGACCAGTGTGGCGGAACGGTCATAGGCCGTGTTCTGCGTAACAGTAATTTTGAGCGGTTGTGCCTCCACGGCGGCCTGACCGTTGGTCGCGCTGACAGCGACCCATTCCGGAACGCCGTTTACAGCCCAGTCACGGGTGGCCGTGAGAGAAACAGCCTGGGAGCCGCCTGCAGCTTCAAACGTAAGATTCGTTTGATCCAAAGCGACCTTGGCAGGACCGAAGTCCACTTCTTTGTTACAGCCGACGAGCAATGCAGCCCCAGCCATAACAGCCATGAAAAAGGATCTAAGTTTCATAAGGTTATAATTAAAAGTTTTATCGCATATGTGCTGAAATACAAATATACAACTTTTTTCCGTCTTACCAACAAAAAAAGCCCGGGGCTCGCGGGAGCCTCGGGCTGATTGTACGATGCGGAAAGTCTGTTAGAAGAACAGACGGGCGCTGAGCAGCATCTGCCAGGTGTTGAACGTGCTGCGGTAAGTCTTGAATTCAGGAGCGGTGAACGTGTATTTGCCGTTCTTGTAGGCAAGGATATCCTGCGTATTGAGCTGCTTGCTGGTACCCCAGTTGGAGTTCAGGAGGTTGGCTACGTTGTTGATATCCAGACCCACCTGGATGGTGGTAGGCTTGTTGGCTACGTAGAAGGTGAAATCCTGGGCAACCTTTACATTGAAGCGGTTCTGCCAAGGAGCCACGATGGCGCCACGCTCGGAGTACTGGCCGCGGTGGGAGCTCATGTATTTGTCGCTCTGGAGGAAGGCGGCGAAAGCAGCCTTGTTGTCTGCATCGGCGAAAGGCATGTCCTCGAGTTCGGCATCCGTAGGGATGTACACCAGGTTGTGTGCGCCGCCCACACCGGTAACATCGCTGTTGAGGGTGTAGGAGAAGCGGGTGTAGGAGTAGGAACCCTGCCAGCCATGGTTGTAGCCTTCATAGAACAGACCGAGGGTGGTGGCGAAGTGACGGCCTTCCTGGATCTTGTAGCTGATGTTGGCAATGACACGGTGCGGGGAAACGAAGGCGGAGTGGCCCAGTTCAGGAACATTGGAACCGTTCACGCTGTAGTTGCCACCGTTGAACAGGGAGGAAACCTGGTCGCCATAACCTTCCTGGATGGACTTGGAACCGGCATGGGTGTAGGCAGCCATAAGGGACAGACCGAAGTTGAAGTCCTTCTGGAGGCTTGCGGTAATGGAATAGTAAGTTCCGTGCAGGTTGGTGTTGGTGATGTAGTAAGGAGCGATGGTGCCGTTCATGGAGTTCTTGATGCCCTCGCTCGTCCAATGGGAACGCTTTGCGGGTTCACCGGGAAGCTGAACACCTGCATCCTCTACATAACCGAGGCGCTTGGCGTAAACAGCGTTCAGGTCATAGTTGAAGATACCTTCCAAGGAAGCCTTGATACCACCGGGCAGACGGCCGTCGATGGCCAGGGAGCTCTTCCAAGTGGTGGGCATGGCCAGGTTCTTGTCCAGAATGGTGGCGCCGGTAGGAGCGTACAAATCCTGTGCTTTAAAGGAACCGCCATAGATATCCTCAAGGATTTCGCTGGTAGTAGCGTGGAAATTAGGCGTGTTCTGGTTGGAACCGTTAGCGTCGATGAACTGAGCCTGGAGGTTGTTGCTGTTACCGGCAACGGAGACAATCCACACGAACGGAATACGGCCGGTGTACAGGCCGGAGCCGCCGCGGATAACCAGGTTGCGGTTCTTCAGGACATCCCAGTTGAAGCCCACGCGCGGCGAGATGTTCAGGCGCGTCTTGGGCATGTCGGCCGTGCTCATGGTCTGGATGGAACGGTCGGCGGCAAGATAGCGCATGCTCTGGCTGGTGGCAGCCTTCTCCAGGAATTCCTTGTTCTCGTTTCCGGGGATGGAAGGATACATGGGCAGTTCTGCGCGGAGACCGAGGGTGAGCTTGAAGTACTCGGAGAACTCAATCTCATCCTGAGCATAGAGGGACAGCTGGTGATAATTGAAGGAAGGGAACACCTGTGCCAGATCGTCACGGTTGGAGTGGGTGATGGCGAAAGCGCTGGGCTTGCCGCCGGCTTTGAAAGCATCCCAGGAGTCATAGACGTAGTAGCCCAGACCACCCTGCATGTAACCGTTCTTGGTATTGTCGAACTCATACTGCAGACCGCCTACAATGTTGTGCTTGCCGACGGTGTAGGAAAGTTCGTCCGTAGCAACGACGGTGTGCACGTCGCGGAGGTTGCCATAGGTGAAGGGGTCCGGACCGAAGGAAGTGAGAACGGCCTTCTGGTCATTGCCATTGGCATCGGTGTAGTTTTCCAGGATATCCACGGTAGGGAAATTGCCGCCCACGAAGGAACGGGGCTCGTTCTGGTGGGACCAGGTAACACGGAACATGTTGGCACCCTTGCCGTCGAACAGGCGGGAGTTCAGTTCTCCCGCCACGGACAGGAAGTTCTGGTCGGTGTTGTAACGGCTGGACTCGAAGAACTGGGCATAGGTGGAAGTACGGCCGTAAACGTTACGATCGTACGGGTTGGGGTTGATGGGATTCACCGAGCTGGAAGGGGAAGAGGCCGAAGCGTTGTGCGTATAGCTGGCACGCAGGTTCAGGCGGTTGTTGGAGTTGATGATCCAGTCCAGTCGGCCCATGACCTTATAGTCAGGCGTGCTGATGGAGTAACCCTGATAACGGCCCGGATTGTAGTTATAGGTATCGCCAAGATATTTAAGAACGCCGTCCATGAATTCCTGCGTGGGACGGACGACATCCGAGTTGGGAACAAAGTTGGGGTCCGCGTTGACGCCTGTGGCGGTGCTTACCGTCTTGCTGGAGCCGGGAACGATGTCGGAGGTGTACTCCGCATTCACGAAGAAGAAGAGTTTGTTCTTCACGATAGGACCGCCCACGGTGAAGCCAACGGTGTTGTCAAGGAAAGTACTCCGGTTGAGGTCCTTGCCTTCCAGTTTGAAGCCACGCACCTTGTCGGAAGTGTAATAGTCATATACGGAGGCGTGCCACTCGTTGGTACCGCTCTTGGTGACGGCGTTGATGGCGCCACCAGTGAAACCGGAGTGACGGACGTCGAACGGAGTGATGTTCACGCTCATCTGCTCCAGGGCATCCATGGAGATGGGGGTACCGCCGGCAGGCAGGTTGGAGCCGATACCGAAGGCGTTGTTGAAAGCAGCACCGTCCACGGTCACATAAGAG
Source organism: Bacteroidales bacterium UBA3764 (assembly GCA_002371115.1). Classification (GTDB taxonomy): domain Bacteria; phylum Bacteroidota; class Bacteroidia; order Bacteroidales; family UBA932; genus Cryptobacteroides. The sequence continues at coordinate 24,621 of DFFY01000106.1, read as the reverse complement.
GAACGGTAGTTACCGCCACCGACGGCCAGGCCGTTGGTTGTGGTGGAGGACTGAGGGGTGAGCTTCATCACATCGTTGAGGCTGCGGCTGGTGGTAGGGAGCATCTGCATGGTACGCTGGCTCACGGAAGTACCGGCACCGCTGCGGTCAATGTTCATGTTGGACTCGGTGCCGTCGGCAACGAAAACAACAGCATCCAGGGAGAGGGACTCGTCCTCAAGGACAGCATTGACGATGAGGGTTTCGCCCAGAGGGGCATAGAGGTTCTGGTTCTCTACCTTGCGGTAGCCCAGCATTTCCACGCTGACGGTATACGGGCCGCCGGGGGTGATACCGTTGATACGGTAGTTACCGTTGGCATCCGTAACGGCATAGAAGGAGGAAGCGGTAGGCTGATAAACAGCAACTACAGCGGCACCTGCTACATTACCGTCTGCGGCAGTAATGCGTCCTCCGATGGAGGCCGTGGTCACCTGAGCATAGGCGACAGTACCCGCAATCAACGTAGTGAATGCGAGCAGAAGGCTTTTGAAAGCGTTTCTCATAAAAAGTGAATAGAATAAATATTGATAGGTTTAATTCTCTCTCACCAACCGGGCACAAAGGTAAAAAAAACTTTTGATATAAAAAAACGGAACCCATCAAAGATTCCGTTAATTTTTTGTGCCGATTTTTACAGGCCAAACGCCTTTTTCACAGCGGGAACGCTGTCTAGCAGCTCCCAGCCAAAGAATTGGACAATCTTCCGTTTTCCCTGGACCGTCACGGCCTTGGTGTAAGGCTTGCGGCCCATGTGGCCGTACGCGGCCGTGGGGGCGTAAATGGGGTTCTTGAGCTGGAATTTCTTGATGATACCGGCAGGGGTAAGGTCAAACAGTTGTTTTACCTTTTGGGCAATCTCGCCGTCCGAAAGGCCATTTTTAGCCGTTCCATACGTGTCCACGAAAACGCTCACCGGCTGGGCCACCCCAATGGCATAGGCCAGCTGCACCAGGCACTCGTCCGCCACGCCGGCGGCCACCAGGTTCTTGGCAATGTAGCGGGCGGCGTACGCGGCGCTGCGGTCCACCTTGGACGGGTCCTTTCCGGAGAAGGCGCCGCCGCCGTGGGCACCCTTGCCGCCGTAGGTATCTACTATGATTTTACGGCCGGTAAGGCCGGTGTCTCCGTGCGGGCCGCCAATCACGAACTTGCCGGTGGGATTCACATGCAGGATGAAGTCGTGGATGAGGGCCGCCGTTTCCGGGCTCAGGGATTCCTTCAGGCGGGGAATGAGGATGGTTTCCACGTCCTCGCGGATTTTCTGCTGCATGGCCAGGTCCACCCGGGCCTCCCCAAACTGCTTCACGGCCGCCTCATAGGACATACGGCCCAGGGTTTTAGGGACGAACTCGTCGTGCTGGGTACTCAGGACGATGGTATGCACCTTCACGGGCGCGTGGGTTTCCCCGTCGTACTCGATGGTGAACTGGCTCTTGGCGTCCGGACGCAGGTAGGGCATGAGACTGAGCTCATGATGGCGGATATCGGCCAGTATTTCCAGAAGCTTGTGGCTCAAGTACAGCGGGAGGGGCATGTAGTCTTCCGTGTCCCGGCAGGCGTAGCCGAACATCATGC
>DFFY01000106.1:18404-22950 GCA_002371115.1 Bacteroidales bacterium UBA3764 | reverse complement strand
TCATGCCCTGGTCGCCGGCGCCCTGTTCCTCTTCCTTGGCACGCTCCACGCCGCGGTTGATGTCTGCGCTCTGCTCATGGATGGCGCTGAGCACGCCGCAGCCGTTGGCGTCGAACATGTATTCGGCCTTGGTGTAGCCAATTTTCCGGATGGTGTCGCGGACGGTGTTCTGGATGTCCACGTAGGCCTCTGCCTTCACCTCCCCCATCACCACCACCATGCCGGTGGAGCAAAAACTCTCGCAGGCCACCTTGGCCTCCGGGTCCTGCATGAGGAACTGGTCCAGGATGGCGTCGCTGATTTGGTCCGCCACCTTGTCCGGATGGCCTTCACTGACGGATTCCGATGTAAATAAGTAATTCTTCATATCAAAAAAAATTAGCCCCATGCTATATGCGGAGGCTAAAACACAAAACACTGATATGAAATGTTATTTTAGCATTTTTTAACGTGGTTGCAAGCAAGCCAAATCTGTCCACATATATTTTGGGACCGCAAAGGTAGTGCAATATTTTGAATTTGCAAAAAGATTCTTCACTTCGTTCAGAATGACAACTTCGTTCAGAATGACAACCTCGTTCAGTACCCGTTCCGGTCCATCTCCCGGCAGGACACACCGCTGGTCAATAAGTTCCTAATTATCAGTATTTTACGCATAATCCTCGGCTCCTTTTGCGCCGAGGATTTCAAGCAAATAATTGATTATCAGCACCTTGGCGACCAGTAGAGCCATTTTGACAATACTGGTCGATAATTGACTGAGCCTCAGCATTTTCCAAATAATCCTCGGCGCAAAAGGAGCCGAGGATTATAAACAAACTATTGATTGTCAAGCAGATACGGACCAGCCGGTTTACGGACGCACCCAGTGGATACGGATGCCGTCGCGTTCCATGCCGCGGAACCAGGTCATCTGCCGCTTGGCAAACTGGTGGATGGCATTGCCCAGCGCCACCACCATGTCCTCGTAGCTCAATTCGCCCAAAATATACTGCGTAACAAACTTATACTCAAGTCCATAATAGATAAGGTCCTGGGCCGATACCGTCTCCAGCAGGCCGCGTACCTCTTCCACCAGCCCCTCCTGCAGGCGCTCCTCCAGCCGCCGGTCAATGCGCGCAACCCGTTCCTCCCGCGACACCAGCGTACCTATATAATATACGCTCTTGGGAAGGGCAGATGCCGGCAACCCGTTCTCCTTCTCAAACTTATACGCGCGCGTGACCGCCTCGATGTACAGGCCAGAGCCGCCGCAGAGGATGGGAATGGCACCCGCGGCGCGGACGGTGGCGTAGGCATCGGCAAAAGCCTTTTGGTACTGGTAAATGTTGTATTTGGTGCCCGCCGGGACAAGGTCTATCAGGTGGTACGGCACCTCGCCATATTCCCGGAGGTCCTTCCCCGTGCCGATGTCCATGCCCCGGTACACCTGCCGGCTGTCCGCCGAGAGGATATGGACTGGAGATACACTCGCTTCGCTCGGTATGACAGGAGGGGGGCTCGGGATGACAGGAGGTGGGCTCGGGATGACAGAAGGTGAGCTCGGGATGACAGAAGCAGGACCGTCTTTGTCATTTCGAGCGACCGAAGGGAATCGAGAAATCTCTTTTGCGAGTTGCACGGCGTAGCGGGTTTTCCCGGAGGCCGTAGGACCCAGGACGCAAATGAGGTCTATTTCTTCCTGCCGATATGCTTCCGCAAGGGCGGCGGGGTCCACCACCTCCGGCTCCGGCATTTTGGCCATGGGCGGAATGCCGGGACGGTCCGGCAAAAGCTGAGTCTTGTTGAGCATAGTGCAAAAGTACGCAAAATTTGCTAACTTTGCAGCCCTATGCCAAAAGCAAAGAGCAGCATACAGGTGAAAAACAGGCGGGCCTCGTTTGACTACGAGTTCCTGGAAACCTATACCGCCGGCATCCAGCTGGTGGGCACGGAAATCAAAAGCATCCGTGCGGGCAAGGTGTCCCTGCAGGACGCCTACTGCTTCTTTGTGGGCGGAGAACTCTTTGTGCGGGGCATGAACATAGCCACGTACCACTGGGGCAGCTGGGGCCAGCATGAGCCCGTGCGGGACCGCAGGCTCCTGCTCAACAAAAAGGAGCTCAGGCATTTGCAGCAGGCCGACAAACAGAAAGGCCTCACCATCGTGGCCGTAAAGCTCTTCATCGCAGACAACGGTTTTGCCAAACTGGTGATTGCCCTGGCCAAGGGTAAGAAAGAGTACGACAAACGCGAATCCATCAAGGCCAAGGACCTGCGCCGGGAGATAGACCGTAACGGGTACTAATCCAGCGACTGGGAGGTAGCGGAGGCCATGTACACCATGTGGGCGTACTCCTCCGGGCTCAGTGAGGCAAAGAGATAGTGCACGGGGTCCCGCGGCGCCCCCCGGAAGCGGATCTCAAAGTGCAGGTGCGAGGCGGCAATGGTGCTGGACAGTCCCACCGTGCCAATTTTCTGGCCGCGCCGGACACGCATTCCCCTGGATACATTCATATCGGCCAGGAGGCAATACCGGGTGGTATATCCATTTCCATGGTCGATTTCCAAGGTATTTCCCAATCCCTGACGCGTACGGACCACCCGCGACACGGTTCCTCCGGCGGCGGCATAGACCGGAGCCCCCTGCGGAGCAATCAGGTCCAGGCCTTCATGCTGCATCGGCCGCTTGTACAGCGGATTTTGTTTCAGGCCCACCGAGGCGCCCGTCTGTACGTACGACATGTCCTTCAGCGGCAGTGAAAGCGGCGGAATGCTGTCCCGCCGTTCCTCCAACGCCCGGAAGATGGCGGCAAAATTCTCATCCACCTGCCCCGCCATGAGCAGGGTGCGCCCCGATGCCGACGCCGCCGCATTCAGGTAAAAGTTCTCCGACAGGGAATCGCTCTCCGCAATGAGGTCTGCAGCCGTCAGGGCATCCAGCGCCGGTGCCTGTGTTTCAAAGAGTTCCTGGTAAATGGCATCGTCTTTAACCAGCAAGCCCTGCACCACATCGCCAATCAGTTTTTCCTTGTCCTGCATTTGCGCATACCGGCTCCGATACAAACGGTTTTCCTTTTGCAGCCGGCGCTCTTCCTCTGTGGAAAACACCAGCGCAAACACAATATAGAATACGATGGACATGGACACCGTCACCACCAGGAACCGCAGGACTCCCAGCAACGCCAACTGCCAGCGGGAATACTTTGTCTTCATCATTTTTCGGGCTTACGGACCATTTCCATGTAATCTTTGGACGGGATGTCCAGATCCATGTACCAGTACGGGTTTACATAATTCTTGCGGTAGATTACCTCATAATGCAGGTGCGGGCCGGTGATACGGCCGCTGCGGCCGCTCAGGCCCAGGCAGTCTCCGCGTTTGACCGCCTGCCCCACTTCCACATCCATGCGCGACATGTGGGCATAGCGGGTCACATAGCCAAAGCCATGATCCACTTCCACATGCCGTCCATACCCGCTCCGGTCATACTTGGCCAGGATGACCACACCGTCTCCCGTCGCGTAGATGGGGTTCCCGGGCGGGCAGGCAAAGTCCATGCCGGTATGCCGTTTGGTGACCCCCAGCAACGGGTCCGAGCGGTAACCGAAAGGGCTGGAGAGCCTGTAAGTGGAAGGATCCGTGTTCATGGGAGGGATGGCCGGAATGTGCGAAGCCATGTCTCCGGCGGTCTGCTGCTCGATGGCGACATCGTCAAAGGATTTGGACTGGACATAGGCCCGCTTCTCCAGCACATCCAGGCGGCGGCTCACATCCAACACGGCCGTTCCCTCCAGCGCTGCATAGCGATGCTCCCCTCCCAAACCGGAATGGCGCACCGCCTGCGGGATTTCGTCCATGCCATATACGGACCGATAAATCCGGTTGTCCCGCATTTCCAGCAGCGACAGCAGTTCGTCGTAGCGGTCCAGCTGTTGGGACATTTGGTCCATACGGGTGTTCCAGATGGCATTCTGCCGCTTCAGGATGGCCGTTTTGGGCAAATCCATGTCCAGGACGGACACATACAGCCACAGATAGGTCATGAACAGCAATGCCCCTATCAGCACGGCCACCAACAACTGGAGGCTGCCGAACCGCTTTAACCTGCTGGTTTTTTCTGTCTTGACCATATTTTGCAAATATAGCAAAAATCCTGCCCAAATGCCAAAATAGGATATTTACCGGAAAAACTGTATCTTTGCGGGTTATTTAGATACTTCGGCCCTTTGGGCCTCAGTATGACAGAAAAACAAGACGATATATGACAGGAAAAACAAGACGATAAATATATGACATCTAAAGAAATCCGCCAGAAATATCTGGACTTCTTCGCCTCCAAGGGGCACACGGTAGTGCCCTCTGCGCCCATGGTCATCAAGAATGACCCCACCCTCATGTTCACCAATGCGGGCATGAACCAGTTCAAGGACATCTTCCTTGGCAACAGCGCCCCCAAGTTCCCCCGTGCAACAGACTCGCAGAAGTGCCTCCGCGTGAGCGGCAAGCACAACGACCTGGAAGCGGTGGGCCACGACGGCCGTCACCACACCATGTTCGAGATGCT
>DFFY01000106.1:18127-18336 GCA_002371115.1 Bacteroidales bacterium UBA3764 | reverse complement strand
CTGGAGCTTCGGCGACTACTTCAAGGAAGAGGCCATCGACTGGGCCTGGGAGCTGCTCACGGAAGTATATAAGATTGACAAGTCCAAGCTGTACGCCACCGTATTCGAGGGCTCCGAGGAAGACGGCACGGCGCTGGACACCGAGGCCCAGCAGGCCTGGCTCAAGCACCTCCCGGCAGACCATGTGCTCACCGGCAACAAGCACGACA
>DFFY01000106.1:14107-18059 GCA_002371115.1 Bacteroidales bacterium UBA3764 | reverse complement strand
ATGGGCGACACCGGTCCCTGCGGCCCCTGCAGCGAGATTCATATGGATCTTCGTCCGGACGAGGAAATTGCCAAAATTCCCGGCCGCGAGCTGGTGAACACGGACAATGACGATGTCATCGAAATCTGGAACCTGGTGTTCATGCAGTATGAGCGCAAGGCCGACGGTCACCTGGAGCCGCTTCCCGCCAAGAACATCGACACCGGCATGGGCTTCGAACGCCTGTGCATGATTCTCCAGAACAAGAAGAGCAACTATGAAACGGATGTCTTCTCCGGTCTCATCGGCCAGGTGGAAGCTTTTTCCGGACACAAATATGCCGAGGGCGGCAACGTGGAAGTGGCCATGCGCGTCATTGCAGACCACATCCGTGCCATCGCCTTCTCCATTGCCGACGGCCAGCTGCCTTCCAATGTGAAGGCCGGCTATGTGATCCGCCGCATCCTCCGCCGCGCCGTGCGCTACGGTTACACCTTCCTGGGCTTTGCCGAACCGTTCCTGTGCCGCCTCATCCCGCAGCTGGTGGCCGACATGGGCGAGGCCTATCCGGAGCTCAAAGCCCAGCAGAAGCTCATCGAGAACGTGATTCGCGAGGAAGAAAACGCCTTCCTGCGCACCCTGGACCGCGGCATTCGCATGCTGGAGGACAACATGGCCAAAAACGCCGCCACCAAGGTGGTGTCCGGCACCGACGCCTTCGTCCTGTACGACACCTACGGCTTTCCCATCGACCTTACGGAACTCATCGCCTCCGAAAAAGGCTATACGGTGGACCTGGAAGGCTTCAACGTGGAGCTCCAGAAGCAGAAGGAACGCGCCCGCAACGCCACCGCCAACGAGTTTGGCGACTGGACGGTTTTTGCCGATGGCGACGAGGTGGTGTTCGAAGGCTATGACACCCTGAAAGTGGAAGGCGCCACGCTCCTGAAGCAGCGCACCGTAAAGCAGAAGAACAAGGAATACTTCCAGCTGGTGTTTGACCACACGCCGTTCTACGCGGAGATGGGCGGCCAGGTGGGCGACAGCGGATACGTGGAAAGCGCCTCCGGCGAGCGCATCGCCATCCTGAACACCGTGAAGGAGAACAACCTCACCATCCACCTGGCGGCCAAGCTGCCGGAAAACGGCAACGAGACCTTCACCCTGGCGGTGGACGGAGAGCGTCGCCAGCGCATCATGAACAACCACACGGCCACGCATCTGCTGCACCAGGCCCTGCGTGAAATCCTGGGCACCCACGTGGAGCAGAAAGGCTCCTTCGTGGGCCCGGACTACTTCCGCTTCGACTTCTCCCACTTCCAGAAAGTGACGGACGAGGAGCTCCGCGCCGTGGAGAACCGCGTAAACCAGCTCATACGCGCCTGCGAACCCCTGTGCGAAAAACGGGACGCCACCATGGACGAGGCCCGCGCAATGGGCGCCATGGCCCTGTTCGGCGAAAAGTACGGGGACGTGGTGCGCGTGGTCCGCTTCGGAGATTCCATCGAGCTTTGCGGCGGTACGCACACCCGCAATACCGGCACCATCGGCCTGTTCAAAGTACGCGCAGAAAGCGCCGTGGCCGCCGGTGTCCGCCGTATTGAGGCCGTGACCGGCGCTGCTGCGGAAGAGGCCATCCAGAACATGGAAGACATGCTCAAAACGGTCCGCGGCCTGTTCAACAACGTGCCGGACCTCACCGGCGCCATCGAAAAGATGATCGGCGAGAATGCCGATGCCCGCAAGCAGTTGGAAGCCATCGCCCTGGAAAAGGCCTCCCAGCTGGCCGAGAAGCTGTATGCGCAGGCCGAGGAAGTGAACGGCGTGCGCGTAGCTAAGTTCGACACTTCCGTGGATCCGGCCCTGGCCCGCAACATGGCCCTGCTTTTGCAGAAGAAGGCCCAGAACCTGGTGCTCGCAGGCGCCTTCGCCTTTGATGGCAAGCCCAACCTGGTGCTCATGTACTCCGGTGACCTGGTAGCCAAGGGCAAGAACGCCGGCAAGGACATCCGGGAAGCCGCCAAGCTTATCCAGGGCGGCGGCGGCGGACAGCCCGGCCTGGCCACCGCCGGCGGCCGCCTCGTCGAAGGCCTCCCCGACGCCCTGAATAAACTTATTGAAGTAGCTACTTGTTAATTATTGCAAATGCCTGTATGCTTCACAAATCTGTGGCCACCCTCGGCCGCATAAGAGGGAGGGGCCCAAAGCCGCTCGAAGAGCGTTGCGAATGGGAGGGGTCGCGAAGCGACGATTTGCGAAGCATATAGGCATTTGCCAACTCATATGAAAAAATTAGACCAGTTTTTACTCAAATCCTTTGTGGGACCGTTCCTGGCGGTCCTGGGGATTGTGACGTTCATACTGGTCATGCAGTTCCTGTGGCTGTATATTGACGAACTGGTAGGTAAGGGCTTGGAATTCAAGGTTATCCTGGAATTCCTCATGTGGGGCAGCTGCCAGACGCTGCCCATGGCCATTCCGCTGGCCACCCTGCTCAGCTCCATGATGACGCTGGGCGACATGGGCGAGAAGTTCGAGCTCACCGCCATCAAGGCCTCCGGCATTTCGCTCGCGCGCGTACTGCTGCCGATGATCCTCGTGAGCGTGCTCATCAGCGTGGGCGCTTTCTTCGTGGGCGACCGCCTGGTCCCCTACTCCATCAACCAGATTTACACCATGCGCGACGACATCGGCCGTACCAAAAGTGAAATCAAAATCCCCACGGGCACGTTCTACGACGGCATCGACGGGTACATCCTGCGGGTGGAGCGCCGGGACAAGAAGACAGGCATGATGTACAACATCCAGGTGTACGACCACACCGTCGGGAAAGGCAACACGCGCATTACCGTAGCCGACAGCGGCATCATCAAAATGTCCAAGGCCAAGGACTACCTGACGTTCCAGCTCTTTGACGGGGTGAACTACCAGGAAGAGAACAAGCGCAAGTACCGCGACACCTCCCTGACGCTGCAGCGCATCCGTTTCCACAACCAGGAAATGGTGATTCCCCTGGAAAACTACGCCTTCCATCATTCCGACAGCGCCCGTTACGGCGAGCAGGTGCGTTCCATGAACCTCCGCGACCTCCGCCACGGCCACGACTCCCTGACCAACCTGGTGAATGTAGGTACACGCCGGCATGTGGACGAATTCCTCCGGCAGAACAACCTCACCCACAAGGAACAGTTGGACACGGCCTGGCGCAGCAAGGCGACGGCCGTGATGGCGCCGCGCGGCGAAAATGACTGGAACAACCAGAATTCCCGCCTGCGCGGTCTGGAAAGTGCCGCCAGCGTAGCCCGTCAATACCAGAACCTGGCCAACGGCCAAATCATGGATTCGGCCGACTATACCCACCTGATTCACCGCACCGACGTAGAAATCTGGAAAAAGTATGCGCAGGCGCTGGCCTGTCTGCTGCTGTTTTTCATCGGCGCTCCTATCGGTGCCATCATCAAAAAAGGCGGTCTGGGCACGCCGGCCATCCTTTCCATGCTGTTCTTCGTCCTGTACTGGGTGGTGGATATCACGGGCGAACGCCTGGCCAACAACGGCAGTACGACGGCGTTCATGGGCAAATTCGTATCGGCCTTTGTCCTTGCGCCGATAGGCACCTGGCTCACCATCAAAGCCATCCAGGATGCCAGCATCTTCAATGTGGACCTGGTGAAATCCGGGTTCCGCAAACTCAAAAGCAAATTTTTCCGTATGTTCAGAAATACACGCATTGTCTATATGGGCACCCCGGAATTCTCCGTGGGCCCGCTGGACGCCCTCATCAAAGGCGGCTATCAAATTGTGGGCGTGGTCACCGCACCGGACAAGCCGTCCGGCCGTGGCCTCAAGATGAACGAGAGCGCCGTCAAGAAATACGCCGTGGAGCACGGTCTGCCGCTGCTGCAACCGGAAAAGCTCAAAGACGAGGCCTTTCTCAAAGACCTCGCAGCCTGGAAGGCCGATCTGTTTGTGG
>DFFY01000106.1:8182-14047 GCA_002371115.1 Bacteroidales bacterium UBA3764 | reverse complement strand
TTTGTGGTGGTGGGCTTCCGCATGCTGCCGGAGGTGGTGTGGACCATGCCCAAACTGGGCACCTTCAACCTGCACGCCGCCCTGCTGCCGCAGTATCGCGGTGCCGCTCCCATCAACTGGGCGGTAATTAACGGCGAGAACATTACCGGCGTCACCACCTTCATGATTGACAAGAAAATTGACACCGGCGGTATTATCCTGCGGTCCGAGTGCCGGGTGGAGCCTACAGACACGGCCGGAACCCTGCATGACAAGCTCATGGAACTGGGTTCCGCACTGGTGATTGAGACGGTGGAGGGCATTGTGCAGAAGAATGTGGAACTGCGCGTACAGCGGAGCTTCATCCAGGGGTCCGAGCTGCTGAAGCCGGCACCCAAGCTCACGCGCGAACTCCAGCACATTGACTGGAGGGACACTACCAAGCACGTGTACAACCTCATCCGGGGCCTCTCCCCCTACCCTTGCGCCTACACGGAGCTGGTGCCGGTGGAAGGGGATACCCTTTCCGGAACGCCGATCCAGCTCAAGGTATTCTTCGGAGAAATGCGCATGGACCTGCACGGAGAGCCCGGAACGGTGCTCAGCGACGGAAAGACGTACTTCGCTGTGGCCACGCAGGACGGTGCCATCGCCATAACCGACCTGCAGCTATCCGGTAAAAAGCGCATGGACGTGCGCTCCTTCCTGCTGGGTTTCCGCAATCCAACGGCCTACGTCTGCACCCAGGGCACTTCCAAGGAGGAAGTGGCCAAGGCAACGCCCAAGGAAGATGAATAGCGTCGTCATTCTTTGCAACGGGCAGTTCCCTTCGGAACCGTATCCGCAGTACCTGCTGGAGTCGGCGGAGGGTGTTGTGTGCTGCGACGGGGCGCTGGAGCAGTGGCTGGCGCACAAGCCTGACGCCTGTCCGCTGGCGGTCGTGGGGGACCTGGATTCCCTGTCACAGGCGCTGCAGGAACAGTTTGCCTCCTGCCTGGTCCACGTGACGGAGCAGGACTACAATGACCTCACCAAGGCCATGCGCTGGGTGCTTGGGGAGCATCCGGAGGTGCAGGAGATAGTGATTCTGGGCGCCACGGGGCTGCGGGAGGACCATACTATCGGCAACCTGGGGCTCCTGATGGAATATACCCGCCTGTTCGACCTGGGCGGGCGGAAGGTGTCCATGGTCTCCGACTACGGTACGGCCTTTGCCATTACGGGCAGCTGCGACCTCCACCTGGGTGAAGGCCGCAGATTCTCGTTCTTCAGTGCGGACAATTCGTTGAGAGTGACCTCCGAAGGCCTTGCGTGGCCGCTGGACGGGGTGGTGTTCGATGCCTGGTGGAAAGCCACCCTCAACCGCACCACCGAGCCCATCGTCTCCCTCCACTTCAACCACCCCGCCCCCGCCCTGGTGATGGTGGATTAGTCGGCCGCGGCCAGGATATTCTCCATCTGCTGGCGGTCCATGTTGCCGTCGAAGGAGATGAAGGAGACTTCGTCCTTGTCCCGGGCCAGCATGACAAAAGAGGTCACGGTTTTTTCGTCGCCCACCGTGTACATGCGGACCACCTGACCGTCGTCCTTAGCTTCCATCAGGAGTTCGAACTTGCCGGAGTCGATAAACTTCTTTACATCGGCAAAAAGTTTTGTGCCCACTTCGGCATTCTCCGTGTTCAGGATATAGAATCCGGTCATGGATTTGATGATGGAGGAGAAGTTGACGTTTTTGTCGTTGAGTTCCACGTCGGGAATTTTGCCTATGATGCGGAACATGGCGGGAGAGATGTACACGGCTTCCATGCCCGGAAGGTCGGAGTACTTACTATAGAGTTGTTTCCCGTTTTGGGCCAGGGCCGATACGCTCAGTGCGAGCATGGTGAATATGAGAATAAAGCGTTTCATTTCCAGTAAGTTAAATCGTCAATAAGGGTTTCTGCCCGGGCAACTTTCCCGGCGGTGTTTTGAACGGTGGCCGACATTTTTCCCAGCGCCTTTTCTACTGCTGCGTAGGCCAGATAAGGGTCCTCGAAGGTGTCCTGCGGGGCGGCGGAAGGCCGGCTGAGCGCCCAGCCACCCAGGCCGATGACCACCGCCGCGGCAGCCGCAATGCTCCAGTTTCTCCGCGCCTTGCGGGGAAGCGTCAGGGAAAGGTCTTCCGGGACGGGGATGGTGTCATCGGCCCCAATGCGAAGGAGGTCCTGCGTGGTCAGTTTTTCTATGTCTTCAATCTTTTTCATGCCTTGATTTTTTTACGCGCCAGACTAATCTGGACCCTGATGTTAAGCGGGCTGAGCCCTGTCTGTTGGCTGATTTCGTCGTAGGACAATCCTTGTAACACTCTCATGCCAAGTAGCTTGCGTTGATTGGGTGGGAGGGCATCCATCTTTCCCAGTACATCCTTGAGCTCCTCCCTGAGCTCCAGCTGCCGGTCCGGTGGCGGGTCGTCGGCCTGGTCTTCCCGCAGCGCCTCCCTGGGCTTTCGCTTGCGAATCCGGTCGATGCACAGGTTCTTCATGAGGAGGGAGCCGTAGGCGGCGGGCTCGCGGATGAGTTCCAGGTGGTCCCGCAGCGTCCAGAGCTTCAGGTACAGCTCCTGCACGGCGTCCTTGGCATCGGCCTCGTCTTCCAGCAGATAGAAAGCTACGCGGTAGAATCGGCCCTGAAGGGGCAGCCAAACGGTATGAAAGGCGCGTTCGGTCATTGAGCCATTTCCATGAGCTTTCCAATGGAATCCAGGTTAAACCGACCTTTGGTGACGATGAGCGTGCCGTCGCTGCTGTACAGGATGCAGTCGCGGACGTTTTTGCCATCGTCAATGCCATAAATCCGGAAGGCCTCCTCGTTGTCCTTGGCCTCCAGGATAAGGTCCATGCCGCTCAGGATTTTCTCCGTTTTGGCGGTGAAAGCGGCTTTCCGGGCCGCCGGGATGTCTTCAAAGTCAATGACGATGAGTTTGTTAAGCCCCTTGAAAACCTTCAAGGCTTCCTTTTCCCCTGCATCCAGGTCACCGGCGACGGCGGTGATGCCGTTGAACAGGCGCAGGCCCAGCCTGCCGATGGAAACCATCTCGAAGCCGTCTTCGCCCTTGTACTGCCGGGCCAGCCGTTCCAGCTTTTCCGGTTTGCCGGCCCACGCCGCCAGGGACGTGACCGTAAGTAAGAGTAATGTGATAACTGTCTTTTTCATGTGTCTTATCAAGCGCTTGCAATAATAAGACGGGATGGTACCGGAAATGTTAAACGTAATTTTGCCGCAAAATGCAAATAACTCTGTTAGAGTGGTTTATGCAAAATCGCCTGCGCAATCCCGCACAGGCGATTTTCAGTAATGTGCTGACATTCAGCTTGTTCCATTCTACGGGGATTATCCCTCCTGGACATCGACCTCGGCGGCGGCAGCCTCTTTTTCTGCCTGGGCAAGGTACTCTTCCAGCTTGGCCAGCTGGTCCAGGATGGCCTTGCGGGCTTCTTCCTTGAGCTCCGCGCCCTGCTCCATCAGGGTTTTCTTGAGCTTGTTGGCCTCGCGGCGGGCATAGCGGTAACGCACGTGGGCTTCGTGGGCAAGCTCGCCGGCGCTTTCCACAGCGTTGTCGTAACCTTCTTCCGCAGCGTCCATCAGTTTCTTACGGGTGACTTCCCCCTTTTCCGGGGCGAAGAGGATGCCGGCGCAAACGCCCAGGGCGGCACCGGTGATAAAACCTAACAAAGATTCGGCTTTCATGGGTCTATATAATTAAGGATGTACTAAAGTTCCGACTTTTTCTCCGCCGAGGAGTTTGGTGAGGTTGCCGGTGGCGTTCATGTCAAAGACGATGATGGGCATCTTGCCGTCCGAGCAAAGGGCGTAGGCGGTCTGGTCCATCACCTTGAGGTGCTTGGAGATGGCCTCGTCGAAGGTGAGCTCTTCGTACTTGACGGCCGAGGGGTCCTTTTCCGGGTCCGCCGTATAGACACCGTCCACGCGGGTGCCTTTCAGAAGGGCATCGGCGCCGATTTCCAGCGCGCGGAGGGCTGCACCGCTGTCCGTGGTGAAGAAGGGGTTGCCGGTGCCGCCGGCTATGAGCGCCACGCCGCCGCGTTCCAGGACGGCTACGGCGTCGTCACGCATATAATATTTGGCATGCGGCTCCATGGGGGTGGAGGTGAACACCACGGCTTCCACGCCTTCCGCCTTGATGAACATGCTCAGGGCCAGGGAGTTGATGACGGTGGCCAGCATGCCCATTTTGTCTCCGTCCACACGGTCGAAGCCCTTGCCCACGCCCTGCAGGCCCCGGAAGATGTTTCCGCCGCCATTGACGATGGCAATTTGCAGGCCCGCCTTGGCCGCTGCAGCTATTTCTTTGGCATATTTTTCCAACCAGGCTGTATCCAGCCCTTTTCCGGCAGGGCCGCCGAGGCTTTCGCCCGAGAGTTTAAGTAGTACGCGTTTATACATGAGTTGCTTTCAGTTTTGCAACAAAAGTACCCAAATAGTGGGAAAAATCCAAGAAAGATTCCTATATTTGCATACTTGAAAACAAATTAAAGAACTATAATGGCTAATTTCCTGACCTCTTCTATCGGCAAGAAGTTCATCCAGAGCGTTTCTGGCGCATTCCTTATTATCTTCTTGCTCCTGCACGGCACCATTAACTTCTTCTCCGTCATCGACTCCCTGCACGGAAAATTTGGCAAGGTTGCCGCAGACAGCATGCCCTATTCCCATGGTGACGGCTGGTTCCAGCTGGGCTGCGACTTCATGTCCTCTCCCGTGATTGACATCATGGTGCCCATTCTGGCCCTGGGTATCCTCATCCACATCATGTATGGTATCTGGCTCAGCGTCCAGAACTTCCGGCGCCGCGGCGGCGTAAAGCGTTATGAGGTTGCCTCCAAGGCCCAGAATGACAGCTGGAGCGCCAAGAACATGTTCGTGCTCGGCCTAGTTATCCTCGGTTTCCTGTGCTTCCACCTCACCCACTTCTGGGCCAAGATGCAACTGCAGGAATTCATGGGCGGAGAGGCAGAGAACCCGTATTACCTCCTCATGGTCACCTTCGGTCAGTGGTGGGTCCTGGCCCTGTACATCGTATGGTTCGTCGCCCTGTGGCTGCACCTGAACCACGGTTTCTGGAGCATGTTCCAGACCATCGGCTGGAATAACAAGAAATGGCTGCCCCGCCTGCGCGTGATTGGCGTTGTGGTGAGCACCTGCATTGTGCTGCTGTTCATCTGCACCGCCGTAAATGCTTACGTGGAAGCCAACTTCGTCACCGCTTCCCATCAGTGGACGGAGCCCCTGCTCAACAGCATCAATTTCTAATTTTTGAAAAAAGTCTTTGATTTTTCAATCCTAATCCGCATATTTGTATCCGGATATGAAAAAGAACATGGTCAATAACGCTTGGTGGCGCCTTGCAGAATAAAAGTCTGTAAGTCGCTTCACCGTAGTTATTCCGTTCACATAAAGGTGGCCTGCTGACTTACAGCAGGCCATTTTTTGTATGGAGAGGACGGATAAAACTTTTTCGCTCCCCCTTGCGGGGTAGAAAAAGTTTTCGTCCGGACGACAAAAGAGAAGGATTAAGAACAGACAAAACTTTTTCGCTCCCCCTTGCGGGGTAGAAAAAGTTTTCGTCCGGACGACAGAGAACAAGAACAAGAAAACAACAACATAAAACGAAACAGATATGAAACAGAAAAAGTACCTGCTCCCCGAGAGCGAAATCCCCACCCATTACTTCAACATCCAGGCCGTGATGCCCAACAAGCCCCTGCCCTTCCTGAACCCCGCCACCAAAGAGCCCTTGAAGCCGGAAGACCTCTATCCCGTATTCGTGGAAGAATGCGCCCGGCAGGAACTCAACCAGACGGATGAATGGATTCCCATCCCGGAGCC
>DFFY01000106.1:0-8112 GCA_002371115.1 Bacteroidales bacterium UBA3764 | reverse complement strand
AGCAGTACGCCGCCTACCGCTGCACTCCGCTGGTGCGCGCCTACGAGCTGGAAGAAGCCCTGGGCACCCCGGCCCACATCTTTTTCAAGAACGAGAGCGTGAGCCCGGCCGGCAGTCATAAACTCAACAGCGCCCTGGCCCAGGCCTACTACGCCGAACAGGAAGGCATCACCAACATTACCACCGAGACCGGCGCCGGTCAGTGGGGCGGTGCCCTGAGCTATGCCGCCAAAAAGTTCGGCCTGGACTGCGCGGTATATATGGTAAAGGTAAGCTATAACCAGAAGCCTTATCGCCGCAGCATCATGCAAACCTTTGGTGCGGCCATCACCCCGTCGCCGTCCATGAGCACCCGCGCCGGCAAGGACATCCTCACCCGGAACCCCAACGACCAAGGCTCCCTGGGCTGCGCCATCTCCGAAGCCATGGAGCTCGCCCTCACTACGCCCAACTGTAAGTACACCCTGGGCTCCGTGCTCAACCACGTGTGCATGCACCAGACCGTCATCGGCCTGGAAGCGGAAAAGCAGATGGCCCTCACCGGCGAATATCCGGACATTGTGATTGGCTGCTTCGGCGGCGGTTCCAACTTCTCCGGCATTGCCTTCCCCTTCATGCGCCACAACATCCGGGACGGCAAAAAGACCCGTTTCATCGCGGCAGAACCGGCCAGCTGCCCCAAGCTCACCAAGGGTAAATTCGAGTACGATTTTGCCGATGAAGCCGGCATGACCCCGCTCCTCCCCATGTTCACCCTGGGCCACACCTTCAAGCCCGCCACCATCCACGCCGGCGGCCTGCGCTACCACGGCGCCGGTGTCATCCTGTCGCAGCTCATGAAGGACGGCTACATGGAAGCTATCGACCTGCAGCAGACCGAAACCTTCAAGGCCGGCGTGCTCTTTGCCCAGACGGAAGGCATCATCCCCGCTCCGGAAAGCTGCCACGCCATTGCCGCCACCATCCGCGAAGCTCTCAAGTGCAAGGAAAGCGGCGAACAGAAAACCATCCTGTTCAACCTCTCCGGCCACGGCTTTGTGGACATGGCCGCCTATGACCAGTACATCTCCGGCGAGCTCCAGGACTACAAACTCACCGACGAGGAACTGACCAAGTACATCCAGAGTGCCGATGTCCTGAATCAATAATCCCCGTAAAATGGAACTAATTGAATGTCAGTTGGTTGTCAAAAATCGCCTGTGCGGAATTGCACAGGCGATTTTGCGTAAATAGCTCATACATAGATATTTACATTTTACAGTCACTACACCGGCAAGGTTTTGTTATGAAGCCATGAAGCCACTTCTGCGGGGAGGCGGGGGCTCAGGGTGCGATAAACCCGCTCATGGTAGGCGTTGAGCCAGTTGCGCTCGTCCCCGGTAAGCAGGGAGACCTCCAGGCAGGAGGTGTCAAAGTGACACAGGGTAAGCGGCTCGAAGCCCAGCCAGGAGCCGAACTCGTTGTCGCCCAGGGAACGGCACAGGAGTACGTTTTCGTGCCGGACGCCGTGCATGCCCTCGCGGTACAGGCCGGGCTCGTCCGTTATCACGAAACCGGCCTGGAACGGCACGGAATTGAAGTTCTGGCGGAACTCGTGCGGACCTTCATGCACGCCCAGGAAAAAGCCCACGCCATGCCCCGTTCCATGCCCGAAATTGCGTTTGTATCGCCACAGCGGTTCGCGCGCCAGAATGTCCAGGTGCGGGCCGCAGGTTCCCTTGGGGAACACGGCCATGGAAAGGTCGATATGCCCCTTGAGCACCAGGGTGTAGTCTTCCCGCTCCAGCGCGGTGCAGGGGCCCATCGGCACGGTACGGGTAATGTCCGTAGTGCCAAAGAGATACTGGCCGCCTGAGTCGCACAGGTACAGTCCATGGGCTTCCAGCAGGGCCGAGCCCTCCGACGGGGTGGAATAATGCGGCAGGGCCGCGGAGGGGCCATAGGCCGATATGGTCTCGAAACTGTCTCCGCGGTATCCTGAAATCTGTGCCCGGAGGCTGCCTAAGTAGCAGGCGGCTTCCCACTCGTTCACTTGCCCGGCGTGCTGCTCCACCCAATAGAGGAACTGTTCCATCACCAGGCCGTCTTCTATATGGGCCTCCCGCATGCCTTCTATCTGCACGGCGTTTTTCACGGCCTTGCGCAGCTGTACCGGCGATTCGCATTCCACCACCTCCGGTAGCTGGTCGCCGTCGTCGATGGCGTCCCTGAGGCAATAATTGAGGGTGGAAGGGTCCACGCAGATACGGTCCACGCCGTCCAAACGCAGCGATGCCAGTTTGAAATTCACGTCTGAATAGTCGCACACGGTGACGCCGTCTGCGGCCAGTTCGTCAAAGCTGTCCGCCGTATCCTGGTCCGGATCGGCATAGGCATCCTTGCGGACGAACCAGAAGACATCGTCCAGGGTAACCAGCAAATAGGAAATGACCAGCGGATTGTAGGCAATGTCCGAGCCACGCACATTCAGCAGCCAGGCAATCTCGTCCAGGGCAGTGAGGAAAATGGCATCGGCCCCCTGCCTTACCAGCCACTTGCGCAGCCATTGGATGCGGGCCTCACGGCTTTCTCCGGTGAGGTCTTCGCCCAAGGTGATGATGGGCGTACAGGGAATGGCGGGGCGGTCCTCCCACAAGGCGCTGAGCAGGTCCGGTACCGGGACGATGATGGCCGACGGCACGGCGTCCTGCAGCTCGCGGATGGCGGACACAGGCTGGCACAGGCCATCCACGGCGATAACGGGCTCGTCCATTTCCAGCGAAGCAATCCACTCAGGGATGGGCACTTGCTCCGGGACACGCATTTTGTGGAGCTCCACACCCGTACCGGCCAGCTGCTTATTGGCCTGGATGAAATAACGGGTGTCCGTCCACAGGCCGGCATGGTCCTGCGTGACCACCAGGTCTCCGGCCTCGCCGGTGAAGCCGGACAGCCATTCCACCTGCTTCCAGCGTGCCGCCGGATACTCACTGGCATGCGGATCGCTGCCGGTGAGAATGACCATATCCCAGCTGTTTTCCCTCATGAGGGCGCGAAGAGCCTCTATGCGGCCATAAAAGACATTTTCCATACAAGAAATCGCACGATATTTGCACAAATATAGTTATATTTGTACAAAATAAAAATAGTAAAACCATGGCAGAAGATCCCCTCGAGAGAATTGCACGCGAAGAGCGTGAAAGAAAAGAGAACAAAGGTCCCCGCACCGTAATGATTATCCTGGCCGCCGTGGCCGTTGCCCTGGCCGCCGTACTGGGCTATATGCTGTATCAGCGCAGCGCCCTGGTAAAAGACCTGGAAACGGAAAAGGCAGAGCTGGCCCAGCAAATGGTCGCCCTCCAGCAGGACTTCGACAGTCTGAACTCAGACTATGAAAGCATCAACCACCAACTGGACACCTCCCGTGAACAAGTGGCCCTGCTCATAGACAAGTTGAGCAAGACGGAAGCCACCAACCGCGCCAAAATCCGCCAGTATGAGAAAGAGCTGGGTACTCTGCGCAGCATCATGAAGGGCTATATCGTCCAGATTGACTCCCTGAACACCCNNAAAATCCGCCAGTATGAAAAAGAGCTTGGCACCCTCAGGAGCATCATGAAGGGCTACATTGTCCAGATTGACTCCCTGAACACCCTGAACAAGAAGCTGACGGCAGACGCTGCCGCCGCCCGCCGCGAGGCTGCAGAAAGCCGCGCCGCCAACGAACAGCTCACCCAGCAGGTGGAAAGCCTGTCGTCCCAGGTGAGCGCCGGCAAAATCCTCAAGGCCCGCGGCATTTCCCTCCTGGCCCATTACAGCAACGACAAAGTGGGCGACCGCCACAGCCGCGTGCGCTACATGACAGCCAATCTGTCGCTGGTGGAGAACTCCCTGGCAGACAAAGGCCCTGTCCGTATTTATGTCCGCGTGAAGGATCCGGAAGGCATCCTGCTGAGCAACAACGAATCCACCAGTTTCACCGTGAACGGAGAAGTCCTGCAGGCCACCGCTTCCCGAGAAGTGGACTACGAAGGAAACGAAGTGGATCTCACCATTTACATCAACGACACCGGCGAGTTCGTGAAGGGTGTGTACACACTGGAAATTTACACCGAGCAAAGCCTTATGGGCCGCGCAGAATGCATGCTGAGGTAATATGATTTACATCCACGTCCCTTTCTGCAAAAGTTTCTGCACCTACTGCGATTTCTACTCCGAAATCCCGGGCGAAGGTCTGTACGATGCCTACACCGCCCAGTTGTGTCAGGAAATCCGTAACCGCGCGGCAGAGATGGACGACAACCTCAAAACCTTATACTTCGGGGGCGGCACACCTTCTGTGCTGCCCCTTTCCAACCTTACCCGCATCCTCCTCACCCTGGAGGAATGCGGCCACGGAGGGCCCTACACGGAATTTACCATGGAGTGCAATCCGGAGGACCTGGTGGAGAAAGGCCTCCCCTACCTGGAGAGCCTCCGGGCACTGGGCGTCAACCGCATGAGCATGGGCGTGCAGTCCTTCGACGACACCCTTCTGATCTGGATGGCCCGGCGACACAACGCAGACGGCGCCCGCGAAGCCTTCCGCCTGGTACGCCAGGCCGGCTTCGAGAATGTGAGCATCGACCTTATCTTTGGCCTGTCCAACCTGTCGGATGCCGTTTGGGAAGCCACGGTGGATGAAGCCATTGCCCTGGGGCCGGAGCACATCTCCTGCTACCAGCTCACCGTGGAAGGAGACAACGTGCTGGCCCAGCGGCTGGAAAACGGGGAATACGAAGAAGCCCCGGAAGAACTCTGCCGCCATCAGTACGACATCCTGTGCAGCAAGATGGCCGCCGCAGGCTATGTCCATTATGAGATTTCCAACTTTGCCAAACCCGGCTTCGAGGCCGTCCACAACGGCGGTTACTGGCAGCGCAGGCCTTACGTGGGACTGGGTCCGTCGGCCCACTCCTTCAGCGGGCGCAACCGCAGCTGGAACAGCCCGGAGCTCAAGGGATACACCCGCACCACGGAATCCCTGAGCGTTGAAGATGAGAAAGTGGAAACCCTCATGCTGGCCCTCCGCACCGCCCGCGGCATAGACGGAGAGTTCCTCCAGGCCAACTGCCGGGAAGAGGACATCCAGCGCCTGCTCCGGGAAGGCGCCTTGGCCAAAACAGGACGGCGGTACCGCATCCCGGAAGACCACTTCTTCGTATCCGATGAAATTATAAGAGAACTGGCATGACCTACCTCAGAAGAGCCTTCAAATACCTGCTGCAAGTCACCCTCATTTTTGTGGTGATTATTGGCGCGCTCATGCTCACCGGCTTTGTTTCCCGTGACGTGTCCGTCGCCTTCCAGCACGGCTGGACCTCTATCGGCTACATTGCCGCCATGTTCGCCGTCATTTCCCTGGCCTATCCTTACTTCGGCTATGGGAAACGCACCGTTCACGCCCAGGGAGACCCGGCGGAATACTGGCCCCGCATAGACGCCGCCATGGCCTCCCGAGGCTATGTCAAGGCCGCAGAAACAGAGAACGGCGGCCGGAAATACCACTTAGACTCCGCCTTCATGCGCGCCACGCGCCTGTGGGAAGACAGCATTACGGTGGAGCCGGTGCTGGGCGGATTCCAGGCAGAAGGCCTGGTACGGGACCTCGCCCGCATTGTTTCGAGCATCGACCATAAAATCAATACCTATGGCAACTGACACCCAATCCTTCAAAACCGTGGCCACCTTCACAGAGAAGGTCCAGGCCGACATGTGCGCAGCCCTTTTGGGCGACAACGGCATCCCCGCCGGCGTTTTTGGCGCAGACTCCTCCTACCCTTCCCTGGGCTATGCGAGGCCCATCGAAGTAAAGGTAAATGAAAACGACTACGATGCTGCCATGAGCATTTTGGCAGCCGCCTCCAAGGCCGAGTAAAACTCCTCGCCGAAGGCATCTGTGAGCGGACCGCGAAGGAACTGGTACACCCGGATTCCTTCGCGGCGCCCTTTTTCATAGGCGTCTTTGCAGATGTCCCAGCGGTGCAGGTTGAGCCCTACCCTGCCGCCGCCCAGCTCCGCAACACGGATGGGATACAGCGAGCAGGAAATGGGTTTCTTGAAGGAGGAAAGGCCTTTGCAGAACTGACGCTCGATGGCGCAGAAGCAGCTGTCGTCGCAGAAATGGCAGAAGGCACATTCCTCGCTGCCGGGCACAAGCGGCGTCACCAGGTCTCCGTCGCGGTCTATCTCGAAAAAGCCCTTGGCATCCACTGCGGCACGGCCCTGCGGTGTCATGAGCGGGCTGAAGGAAGCATAATTGGCTTCTATCGGCTCCAACTCCTCTTCCTTGAGCGGAGCGCCACTGTCACCGACAATGCAACATTTCCCTTTGCAAACGCCGTAATCGCAGGCAAAGTATTCCAGAACTACGTCCTCAGAAACCAGAATGTCGCCTATCTCTATGATGGTACCGAATGCGCTGTTACTCATGGGACAAGATACTCTATACGCCCCCCTGCCGCCATGGCGGAGAGGAAGGCTTTTACATTTTCCGCTGTCATCCGGGCAATACTTTCCTGGTAGCGCGATGTCATATCCTTGTTCCAGGCATAGCGGGCATGCAAGGTTGTGACAAAACCACCGGAACACCCCAAAACAGCAGCCACGTTTTCCGCCAGTTTGCTCTTCCACAAAGCAAAGTCCTCCGGCTCCGCCGTCCTCGTCGCAGCCGCCTTTATGGCGGAACGCACCGCCGTCAGCGCCCTTTGGGCCGATATATCATCCACATCGGCAGGAGTCCCCGCCAATGGCAGCGGCCGGCAATTGATTTGCAGCTGGAAACGCTCGCGCGGCTGCACCTGCGGGATTACCGCCACGTCGCAGGTGAAACCATATTGGGCCAAGTGTTTCGTCAGCTGCGCCTGCAGCAGGTCGCGGGCGACGAATGAGGCATAGTAATGGTCCACCGTCATGGGCATTTCCGCCTCCATGAGCACATAGATTCCAGGGGTGTCCCCCTCCTCGGTAAAAGTGACCGTTCCTGTACGGGGCCGATACTCGACCGGTTTTCTGGGCGTGGCACCCTTCATAACCCGGAACCCGCCCAGGTATTGGCACAGCAGTTTTTTCACCTGCGCCTCCTTGAGATCGCCGGAGAGGATGAGCACGCCGTCATTCATGCGGGCAAAACGGTCAGCGTAGAATTTTTCCGCCTTTTTCCAGGTATCGGCACACAAAGCGGACGGGATTTTGCTGCCCGTATATCGATAGCCCGGAGCCATGCGCAGGCGCAAGGCATCGTCCAGACCGGTGGGCAGCAGAAGCTGGCGCTGCCGGAAATGCTCGCATTCTGCACGGTTCAGTTTACCGTTGTTGGCCACCTCTATCAGTGCTTTCAGGAGGAAAGGCAGCTGGGACGACGGAGCCACGCCGCCCACAGCCACGCTGTTCAAACCCACCTTCGCATCCATGCTGACACCTCCCACGGCAAGCACCTCGCGGAAGTGCCAGGCAGGGAGACCGGCAGCATCGTACAGTGAAAGGATATCGCCGATATAACCGCCTTCCCCTTCCTGAAGGTCCTCTATCTGGGCCAAACCACCGTTCAACAGCAGTTCATAGTTGAAAATACCGGTTTTGGGGACTTGCTTGTAAATAACGCGCATACCGTTGGAGAAAGTCCAGAGGGTGCCGCCGGAAACCGGTTCCACGCGTTCGTTTTTTATCTTCACTTTGGGACAGGTCACCTGCATGCCCAGGGTGTCGGCTCCATGCCAGCAATAGTCCCGCTCCGACTTCACCACCGAGCCATACAGATAAGCCAGGTTGTAGTAGAAGAGTTCCTTGTCCTTATCCAGGGTATCCGGCGCCTGCCAATATTCCAGCGTGAGGTTGGACAACTGATCCAGAAGGGCATCGGCAAAATGATTGAACAGACGGGTTTCCACACTGTCCTTGACATTTTTGCGCGAGAAAAGCCGCACGGTTTCATCGTAAGGGGCCAGGTTGGCGCCATACAGGAAATGGGCGATGCAACGGTTCACCAGCGAGCCCGGAGCGGGGCTCGACGTTCCCATGCGGTAGATGGTGGGCGTAAGCACTTTCTTGGCCTCCGTAAATTCTTCGGGACTTACCCCGAGCGTATCCAGCTCA
>DFFY01000029.1 GCA_002371115.1 Bacteroidales bacterium UBA3764 | reverse complement strand
TCCGTGGCGCCCACGCGGGTGAAAATTTTGTCGAACCAGCCAATATGGGCCTCCGTAGCGGGCACAAAGCTGCCGCACTGGGCCATGAGCACTATCAGCGCCGTCTGCCGCAGCAGGGCGCTCTTACCGGCCATGTTGGGACCGGTGAGGATGATGATTTGCTGCCTGTCGCTGTCCAGAAGGACGTCGTTGGGGACGTATTCCTCCCCTGCGGGCATCAGCGTTTCAATCACCGGATGGCGGCCCTGCTTGATGTCCAGGACCTTGGAATCGTTCAGCTCCGGCCGGCAGTACTGCCGTTCCAGGGCCTGCTGGGCAAAGCCCGCCAGGACATCCACCTTGGCCAAAATGCGGCTGTTGGTCTGGATATCCGGAATCTGCAGCTGGATTTTGGCAATGAGTTCCGCGTAAAGTTTTGATTCTATGGCGTATATGCGGTCCTCCGCCGTAAGGATTTTCTCCTCATACTGCTTGAGCTCTTCGGTGATATACCTTTCCGCATTCACCAGCGTCTGCTTGCGAATCCACTCCGGCGGCACCTGATCCTTGTAGGTGTTGCGCACCTCAATGTAGTAGCCAAAGACGTTGTTGTAGGCAATTTTCAGGGACGATATGCCCGTGCGCTCCGCCTCCCGCTGCTGCATTTGCAGGAGGTAGTCCTTGCCGCCGGCGCTCAGGGCGCGGAGCTCGTCCAGTTCTGCATCTACGCCGGGGCCGATGACCGGGCCCTTGCCCACCTGTACGGCGGGTTCCGCAGCCATCACGCGCTGGATTTCCTGCAGGAGTTTCTCGCAGTTACGCAGGCCCTTGAGCTGCTTGGACAGGGCTTCGGAGCCCTCCAGCCGCTCCTTGATGGGACGGGCCAGCGCCAGGCCGCGGCTCAGCTGCATCACCTCACGCGGGAAGGCTTTTCCCGTGGCAATGCGGCCCAGGATGCGCTCCATATCGCCCAGCTTGCCCAGGTCCATTTGCGTATCATCCAGTATCTGAGGGTTTTCCGTGAAGTACTGCACGCAGTCATAGCGCGCGCCCAGCTCCTTCCGGTCCAGGATGGGCATGGCCAGCCAGGCACGCAGCAGACGGGCGCCCATGGGGCTGGAGCATTTGTCCAGGGTTTGCACCAGCGATACGCCGTCGGCCCCGGAAGCGCTTTGGAACACCTCCAGGTTGCGGAGGGTGAAGCGGTCCATCCACACAAACTTGGCCTCGTCTATGCGGCCGATGCTGCAAATGTTCTTGAGTCCGGTGTGCTGCGTCTGCTCCAGGTACACCAGCAGGGCTCCGGCGCTGCAAATGCCAAGGGGATACGGGTCGATGGCAAAGCCCTTGAGGCTGTCCACGCCGAACTGCCGTTTGAGGCGCTCCACGGCGGCATCGTACACAAAAGCCCACTCGTCGATGGACGTGGTATAATAGTCCCCCAGGCGTTCCCTGAGGCCTTTTTCATAGCCCCGCTGCACCACCAGTTCCTTGGGTTTGAGAGAGCCCAGAAGGGTAGCTATATAGTCCAGGGTGCCCTGGGCAATCTGGAACTGCCCGGTGGATACGTCCAGAAAGGCCACGCCGCAGCGGTCCTTTTCCACCGTGATGCCGCAGAGGTAGTTGTTCTCCTTCTGCTCCAGCATGCCCTCGCCAAAGGAAATACCCGGCGTAACAATCTCTGTCACACCGCGTTTCACCAGCTTTTTGGCAAACTTGGGGTCCTCCAGCTGGTCGCAGATGGCCACCTTGTAGCCGGCGCGCACCAGTTTGGTAAGATAGGTTTCGATGGCATGATGCGGGAACCCGGCCATGGGGATGGGCCCCTTGTCCCCGTTGCTTTTCTTGGTCTGGACCAGCCCCAGCACCCGGGCGGCGGTGACGGCATCGTCCGCGTAGGACTCGTAGAAGTCCCCCACACGGTACAGCAGCAGCGCCTCCGGGTGCTGTGCCTTCACCTCGAAGAACTGCTTGATAAGCGGTGTATCCTCTGCAAATTTTGCCATCGTCTTGTATTTTCGCTAATTCACAAAGGTACGAATTTTCCCGGAATCTCCCAATACAGACCGAGGGCGTTACACGGAGGAAGAGGGATTACTTTTGACTGGAAATGGTTTCGAAATTATTCAGAACCTCCTTTCTCAAGAGTTCAACCAGCGGAAGATGCCTGTCTCTGACAAGAAAATGAGCATACATTTCAAGCAGCGGCTCCTGAGACCTCAATATTAAGGATATGAAGAAGAAAGAGGCTGACCAAAGTCAATTTGACTTTTTGGTCAGCCTCATCTCTTTATTGCAAGCAATAAACCGGCTGCACGGTTATTCTGAGACGGGACGGACTGATCGCCCGATGCAACGGTAGATGCTGCTCCTGAACACATTGCCGGAATAGAAGCCCGCGCTCCACGCGCAGTACGGGTCGTCCGTAGTGAGAGAGGAAGACCTGTAGAGGCCGTAGGAACCGACACCGCCGAGACCGGTGTCGTCCCGGCTGTTGTCCCGGCTACCGCCGGCGGGAAGGAAGATGCTGTTGCCGTTGCTGGCGGTAACCAATCTTCCATTCACTTCGTTCTGCGTTGTCCATGTCCAAGTACATTTGGTCCTGAGCTCCGTCCATTCTTCATCCGTGGGCATACGCCAATTACCACCGAGCTTTACGCTGGCAACGTCATCTTCCGGTTCCAATACCGTCTTATTATCTATAGTACCATAAGAACTAATCGTGTTGTACTTGGAGAACGGACCGGATTTACTTGTGCCAAACTTGTAAGTTCCCCAAGAATAATTCTCCTTGGGCTCCGTCTCGCCCCAAGCGTAATAATCACCGTAATCCTCAGAATTTTCTGCTCCAAGATTCACGCTACCCCACTTCACGCTCAAACCTAAATCAACGGCAACAATGACATTCTTGGCCGGATCTGGGGCTTTCACAATAACCGCACATTTGTCAGTATGATTTCCTGCCTTGGCCGTCATCGTCGCAGTGCCCGATGCCACGGCCGAAACTACACCATCCTGCACGGTAGCCACAGTCTCATCTGAAGAAGACCACTCTACCTCATCCGTTGAATCATCCGGCAATACCGTTGCCTTTAGGGTAGCAGTCTCCCCGGGAGCCAATATCAGTTCCGGTTGATCTAAGCTCACTGATGTAGCAGAAATGACAACCGTCACCTGGCACTTGTCAGTGAGGTTACCGCTATTAACAATGATTTCAGTGCTGCCAGGAGCTACGCCAACGACAACTCCGTCCGTGACTGTTACAATGGATGGATTCGAACTCACCCAGGTAAGAAGCTTATTGGTGGCGTTCTCCGGGGTGAACTTTACCTCCAAGACCTTGTTTCCCCCCTTCTCCAAGGTGATTTCGTGCTCAGTGAGGGCAATGCCGGTAAGCGGATTGCTTTCCGGGGTACATGCAAACAGCAGCGCGAGGGCTGCAAGAAAACCAATCTTCTTCATATTATTATATTATTATATTATTATATTCTTTTCATCGTTTCCATTACCGATGTACGTACATCGGGTGGCTAAGGAGTTGCAAAAGTGCCTACACTGCGGCCGGATTTAGTAGGGCAGGGGAATATCGCTTGGCCAGACCATACAGTTGCTGTAGAATGGATCGTGATTGTATTCGTACTCGGTCAGGCTCCTTCTGACAAACCACGGTCCGTCAGGCGTATTGGGCCAATAGAAGGTAAAGGGATTTCCACCGAGGACTTCATAAACAGCCTTGTTCCGTTTGTTGATGCAGCGAAGATGGATGGAACGGACCTCCCCTGAACGGATGGACGTTACACCTGCTTCCCCCGATACGGATATTTCATCATCGTCGTCTTGGCTGTGCGGAATGTCCAATACCTCGTGCCGTTCTACATTGGAGCGGTTATAATACTGATAGTTATAGGAAGGAATTACGCCCAATGCACTGAGGACCAGACTGCCCCAGGGAAGACCGGATACTTCTCCTCCATCCACGTCAACGACCACGGTCCAGTCATCCAGCGTGGGCTTCAAGGACTTGGCTTGGTACTGCACACCTGTAACCTGATGCAGGATTCCATGTCCGGCAATACCGATGAATGGAATGGGTGTGTTGTCATCATATCCTTCCTGACATGCCAGGAAATAGTAGCCGGAACCGTCTGCATACCTGTAATTCCGCTGGCTTACCCCGTTTCCGACAAGGGAGATGGCGGCACTCTTGTCAATTACGGGCTGCAGGTATCTTTCCCAGAGGGGATCGAATTCCGGGGAAGGTATCAGATCGTCCCATTTTTTTGTAAAATAGCCACCGAGGGTCGCCACGTACGGCGCAAAGGACATTTCCGGCTGCAGGAACATTTTCTTGACTTGATAGACATTCTTCTCGATTGTCTCAACGCCGCCTGTAAGCCCGAATTTAAGCGTGAAATCGACGTACATTCCGGCCCGGAATACCCTGAACAGGGAAATGGTGGGAATCAATGTAACGTTTCCCTTTGCATAGAGCGTACCCGTCAGCGAAAAATCCACTTCGGGATTGAACCCCTCATCTTTTGCGGGGGTGGCTTCCTCATGGCGGAACCTGAAACCGTCTCCGTCCGTATAGGTAAGGCCGTATGTTCCCATGTCGTAGGTATAATTGACGGAAGTGGAGAACTTGACCTCGCCGCCGATGCCGATTCCGGCCCGGATCTCAACCTCGGGCGTGAGGACGACACCCGGGGCAATGGGAATTCCCGGGACGAAATAGAGGGTAATCAGATGAACGGTCTTGTCCTTTGATCCGGAACCGGTCAATGTGTAGGATGCCGCAAAATTCACTTTGGGGTTGAGCGAGACATGTACCCACTGAAGTTCTCCTTCTTCAATACTGAGTCCTGCACGGATGCCGACGGAGACGTTGAGCCCCATGGAGCCTTCCACATTGTCGGACTTGCATTCAATCTTCAGGGTCGGTGTCGACAATGTTGTCCCCGCTTTTATCATAGCCCTCGTCAGGGCCTCTTCGACGACTTCATTCGAAAGCAGGATCTGCCCGCTGGGGGAGACCGAGTACGGTACGGACTCGCCCTCAGCGTTTACGATTTCGCTCAGATAGCTGGAAAGGTCCAATTCCTTTCCGCCCCCTTCCATGGAGTTTCCTTCCGCATCATAGATCTTGCTTCCGAAATTCAGGTGCTTGTAGGCTCCGGCGAAGTCGGTCGTCATCCGCAGGTCGATGCGGCTGTGGTTTTCATCACCAAAAGGAGTCTGTATCGCCGTAATCTTATAGACACCGCCCTCGGGCAAATCGTCCGTCGAATCGAAGACGAAGTAATCCCCTTTCTTGAATCCCAGTTCATTGGAGACCATCATGTTGAACCAAGGGGCTTTGATGGACTCGCCGTTGCAAGTCACCGTACCTCCGTCTTCGTTGATGACATAATTCTCACCTTTTTCGATGACCGTCATCTTCCTAAGCAGTTCGGGAGTCATCATATAGGCGTTGTCGGACAGCACGGCGGCGTCCTTGCCGGCCACATAGTCCCGGTTGGAGATGTCGCCTATCGGATAGATGACGCCGCGGTTGAAGGACGTCCCCCGGACGGTGCCGGCAGTGCGGCTCATGTGCTCTCCTTCTTTTGTCACGAACGTAATCTCTAATCCCTGGGAATACTGGCGGGCCGGAACAATGAAGTAGAAGATGCCCATGACCCCCTGCTCAAGGGTTACACCCTCTTCTCCGCAGTCCAGTGTCAGCACATCAGGACCACTGCTCACCTCGGACGCGTAATTTTTGGACGGGTCGATGGTAACGCTACCGGAAAGCGCCCCGCCGGATAAGTCACGCAAGGTGACGGAACGGATGACGGTCGTTTCATCGAACGCCTGACCGATTTTAAGGACGGCCATGACATTGCAGAACGCAATGCCCGAGGCGGCGGTGCCCGTACCGGCCATGAGGCTTACGGCCGGGTCCGGCTGGGACACTCCCCTGGCGCTAGTATAATGCTGCGTGTCGGGAAACCGGGTCGTTATTTTTCCGTTGGAAAAGCTCGCTTCGGAATTCGCCGGGTAAAAAGCCGTCAGGGTACCGGAGGGAAGTGCCGAGGAAGAGCGGAACACCGCCGTCTTTCCGTCGTCGCTGATGTCACTTGCGGTCAAGTTCAACGAGAAAGCCTCTCCGGAAGAGGAGAAGAGGCCGATGGCATCGGCGGCGGCCCAGCGTGTCTGCATGCGGACACCGGGATTGTCCAGCAGGATGGTCCGGGTTTCGGGACCGTCCGGGGCGATGGTCGCCGTCAGCTGAAAACTGTCCGGAGCGGGCTCAAGGCGGGTGCCCATGGGTTCGCGTTCACAGGAAGCTATGGTTAAAAGGCCTGTCACGGCCCAGATGAATCGTCTCGTCTTCATAACTCAATCATTTATCCCATTCCAAACCTTCGTCATACGAATAATCGTCTCCCGCAACATCCGGGGCCCCTTCTTTCAGGGTAATATCCCAGGGCGTGTCGTATGACGACACTTGACCGTTGGCGATGCTAAGGAGTGTTATCCTGCCTTCCCGCGGCTGTGAAGTCCCGGACGGAACCGCATGGACGCGAAGGGTATACCGGTTAAGCTTCTCAGTTATAATCCACTCCGTGTCATTCTTTACCGTCCAGTCGACCAGGTTGGTGATCACCGTTATGTCCACAGGCGCCCCGGACGAGGGGAGCGTGTATTCTCTCTGCATGTTGGGTGCGGAATAGATCCGGGTATAGGAACTCTCCTGGCCGACGGTCAACTGTTTGTCTGGCAGGCCGGGAACTTTTATGGTCAATTGGCAATAGCGCGGATACCCGGACGGCGGATTGGGATCCTCATACTGGTCCACGCTAATGTGAATCATGCCGCTCTTGCCACTGTAGGCAACGATATGGCACCAGGAGGCGCCGCCTTCGGCCGTCCAGTTTTCCACATTGCTTTCCACGTTGATCACATAGTAGATCCCTTCTCCATTGTGGTTGAACACCAGGACATCAGGTACCTGCGAGCCGTCGTATTCTCCCGTCATGTTGAAAACAACACCTGTCTCCGGCGTGTCCGGCTTGTCGGGATTGTCAGGTTTTTCCGTCTCTTCCTGAG
>DFFY01000022.1:7554-7843 GCA_002371115.1 Bacteroidales bacterium UBA3764 | reverse complement strand
GCCCCCTCCCGAGCAAGGGAGAGGGCTCAATTTTTTACGCAGGATTCTTTTTGTGCGTATTTTTTTACGCAAGATTACATTTTTTGAACCACTTGTGCGGTGACATGCCGGTTTCCCGCGTGAAGACGTTGGTGTAATCGTCAATTTCTTCCTCAATGACGTTGGCCCTGTTCAGGGCAGTGGCATATTCGACGATGTTCTCTGCATAGTCTCCCCAAAATAAGCGGATGGTTCCGTCCAACAGACTGGAAACCATCCGCTTTTGTGGCCCCACGGGGATTTGAACCCA
>DFFY01000022.1:0-7469 GCA_002371115.1 Bacteroidales bacterium UBA3764 | reverse complement strand
GCTCTAACCGCTGAGCTATGGGGCCCTCTGATAAAATCAGGACTGCAAAGGTAATAAACTTTCCCGAAATAGACAAAAAAGCAGTATCTTTACAGCCTTATGATCAAAAAGGCTATTGTGATAGGTGCCGGAATCTCCGGCCTGGTATGTGCCAACTACCTGCAACGTTCTGGTATTCAGACACTTGTTTTTGAGCAGGCGGCCAGCCCGGGCGGCGTGTCCACCAGCTGGAAACGGAAGGGCTACAATTTTGAAGGCGGAATCCATTGGCTGATTGGCGCCATCAAGGAAATACCGCTTCATAACATCTGGCTGGAATCCGGGGCCTTGCAGGAGAACAATCCCGTTTATTTCAAGGACCCAGTTTACACGCTGGTGGACCGGGCAGGCCGGATGCCTCTTTACCGGGACTTGCATGGCCTGGAACTTACCGGGTGGCGGGACAAGCTGGCACTGGCGGTCCTGAAATTTGACCTGCTGTGCTTTGACGGCTTTCACCAGCCCATCACCGACATCAAAGGGATCAGGGCCAGATACCCGTCTCCCTTCTCCCTGTGGGAGTACATCAAGATGGGCGGAGCAGCGTTGATAACCCCTTTCCTGGTAATGCAAAGCGCCCGCTTCTATGCCAGGCGCTTCCGCAA
This sequence comes from Bacteroidales bacterium UBA3764, assembly GCA_002371115.1. Classification (GTDB taxonomy): domain Bacteria; phylum Bacteroidota; class Bacteroidia; order Bacteroidales; family UBA932; genus Cryptobacteroides. Next base: position 6,825 of record DFFY01000022.1, on the reverse strand, counting down.
TCCCCGCATCCGGGCTCTTCTGGGAGCAGTTGTGGAGCCTTCCATCAACGCCCTTTCCCTCATTTATACGCTGAGCACCTTCCACATGGGCGACAGCGGCTACCCGGAAGGCGGCTCGCTGCAGATGGCCCGGAACATGGCCTCCCACTTTCAGGGCCTGGGCGGTGAAATCCGCTATCGGACGCGGGCGCAGGAGGTGTTTCGCCTGCAGGACAAATGGGCCGTCCGCATTGGCGAGGAGGTTTTTCCGGCCGATGCCGTGGTCATCTCCGTGGATGCCCGGAGTGCCATGGACAAGCTGTTCAGAACGCCCCTGCAGGACAGCTGGGCAAAAGATATGCGCAAAGGCCTCCGGACCACCCAGTGCATGTTCCTGGGGGTGGGGGTCAAGGCCGATTTAAGCACCTGGCCCCGTTCCATGCAGATTGTGCTGCCGGAGCCGCTTCATGCCGCCGGTCTTACCTACAGAACTGTTGTCATAAACAATTATGCCGGTGTCAAGGGCTACGCCCCGGAAGGATGCAGTGTCATTACCTGCCTGTTGCACGGCTCCACCTACGGCTGGTGGAAGGCTGCCAGGGAAGACGGCACCTATGCCGCCAAAAAACAGGAAGTGATGCATGCCTTCCTGGAGGCTGTCGGCAGGGTGATTCCCGCTGTTCTGGAGCAGGCCGACGTCACCGACGTGGCCACCCCGCTCACCTATGAACGCTATTGCAGTACCTTCGAGGGCAGCTACATGAGCGACTGGCCCCCTTTCCAACCCTTGTACCATGCGCCCTACCGCTATGAGCGCGGCCTGTATTTCACCGGTCAGCGCACGGCCTATTCCGGCGGCCTGCCCCCTGCAGCCCAAAGCGCCCGCCTTACGGCCCAGTACGTGTGCCGGGACCTGAATGTAGAATTTGTCTCACACGAATAAGATGCAAAAACTTCCCGTACGTGCCTATCTTGCCGCCATGCTCACGGTGTGCCTGTGGGCCATGTCCTATATCTGGGCCGACCGCCTGCTGGACCTGAATGTTCCCGTGGAATTCTTTGTGCCGGTGAGAACCCTCCTGGCCGGGGGACTGCTCTGGCTGCTGAACAAGGTTACCGGACGGTCCATGCGTATCCAAAGCCGGAAAGACGGACTCAAATTCGTGCTCCTGGCCCTTTGCATGCCGTTCGTGTATTTTGTGTGTGAGACGTATGGCCTGCAGTTCACCGAGTCGCCCACCATTACCTCGCTGGTTATCGCTACCAATCCCATCTTTGCCATGATGGCCGGCCTGTTCATCTTCAAGGAAAAGTTCGGCCCCGTGAATATTGTGGGCGTGTTCATTACCCTGGCGGGGCTGTGGCTGGTGACATTCACCCGTTCCCAGACCGGCCCTTTGTTCTGGCTGGGCGTGGGCATTCTCTTTGTCGCCGTTGTCTCCGAGGTGAGCCAGATTGCCTTTACCAAGTCTTTGTCGGACCGATATGCCCCTTCCGTGATTGTGATGTACCAGTTCCTGCTGGGCGCCGTGTTTTTTGCCCCGCTGCTGCTTACCAAGGGCATCCGGAACTTTGATGCCGGTCTGTATCTGAGCTGGGAGGTGCTCTATCCCACGCTGTCCCTGGCGCTGTTCTGCTCGGCCACGGCCTTTACCTCCTGGGCCTATGCCATCAAAGTGTTGGGGGTGGCCAAAACCAGTGTTTTCCTGGCGGTGGTCCCGCTGGTGACGGCCGTCCTGTCCTTTGTCCTGGGCAGCGAGACCGCCCTTCCGCTGCAATGGGCGGGGCTGGCCGTGGGCATGGTGGGCATTTACCTTACGCAGAAGGAGCCTGCCGGGCAGGATTTGTAAAACCAGCGGAATTGTCGTAACTTGCAAAGCTAATCTTATTCTGCAGGCTATGTCCTTACTTATATCGACCCTTATTGCTTTGTTGCTGCAGCTGAACCCCAGCGTGGTGTGGAAGGCGGCTGTGAACCATACGGAAGGGGACCGCTACCAGCTGGTGGTCACCGGCCAGATTGGCAAAGACTATTACGTGCACCCCATGAGTGACCCTTATGTGGGGACCTCGCTCGAAGTAGAGCCGTCGGACCAGGTTTTCCCGGACGGGACGCCGGTGGAGGAATATACGCCCTCGGAGTACAAGGGTGAACCGGTGGTTGTGGGAACCTACGTGCTCAAACAGGACTTGCAACTGACGGGTTCCGGAAAGGTGAGTGTGGATGGCAGCGTGACCTGGAGCGCCTGCAGCGGGGATTTTTGCCAGATGCCGGAGGAGTACGGCTTCTCCGTACCGGTGGAGCTGCCCGGTTCGGCCGGGAAGGATGCCCCGGCCGGCAATCTGTGGAGCCTTATCCTGGAGGCCATCCTGTGGGGCCTGCTCATGCTCCTGACCCCGTGTGTGTTCCCCATGGTGCCCATGACCGTGTCCTTCTTCATCAAGCAGGAGCATGGCGGCCGCTTCAAGGCCCTCATGTACGGCGTGTTCATCGTCCTGCTCTATACCGTGCCCATCAGCATCATCATCGGCCTTACCTGGCTCCTGGGCGGTGAAACGGTGACGGCGGACATCTTCAACTGGCTCAGTACGCACTGGCTCCCGAACATCCTCTTCTTTGTGATTTTCATGCTGTTTGCGGCCTCGTTCTTCGGCGCGTTCGAGATTACCCTGCCGTCCAGCTGGACCACTAAGGCGGATTCCAAGAGTGACAAAGGCGGGCTTCTGGGGGTGTTTTTCCTGGCCCTGACGCTGGTGCTGGTGAGCTTCAGCTGCACCGGTCCCATCGTGGGAACGGTCCTTATCAAGAGCACCCAGGGGGAGTTCTGGACGCCCATGGTCACCATGCTGGCCTTCAGCGTGGCGTTTGCCCTGCCGTTCGCCTTTTTGGCCTTCTTCCCGTCGGTCCTCAAAAAACTGCCCAGGAGCGGTGGCTGGCTTAACAGCGTCAAGGTGGTGCTGGGCTTCATTGAAGTGGCCCTGGGCCTCAAGTTCCTGAGTACGGCGGACCAGACTTACCACTGGCACCTGCTGGACAGGGAGGTATATCTGGCCATCTGGATTGTGTGCTTCGCCCTGCTGGGCCTGTACCTCATGGGCAAGATTCGCTTCAAGCACGACAGCCCGCTGGAGTACATCGGTGTGGGCCGTCTGGCCCTCATCATTGCCGATTTCGCCTTTGTCCTGTACCTGCTGCCCGGCCTGTGGGGCGCCCCCCTGAAGGCGCTCAGCGGCTATCTGCCGCCCCTTCAGACGCAGGATTTTGTGCTGGGCTCCGGCACCGCTTCCACCCCTGTCATTCTGAGCGAAGCGAAGAATCTCACCGGCTCGGAGGTGTCCCTTCCGCACGGCCTTACCGGCTACAGCAAGCTGGAGGACGGCATAGCCGCCGCCAAAGCCCAGGGGAAAAAGGTGTTTGTGGACATCACCGGTCACGGCTGCGTGAACTGCCGGGAAATGGAAGCCCGCGTGTGGAGCGACCCGCGTGTTTTGCAGCAGCTGCGGCAGAACTACGTGATTGTTTCCCTGTATGTGGACGACAAAACCAAACTGCCGGAAGAGGAGTGGGTGACCACGGAGGCCGGCAAGGTGCTCAAGGACGTGGGGCGCGTGAATTCCCACCTGGTGCTGAAGCGTTTTGGCGTGAACTCCCAGCCCAATTATTTCCTGCTGGACGGGGAGGGAAATACCCTCCGGGGCCCGCGGGGCTACAATCTGGACGCAGACGCATTCGTAACCTTTTTGACGTTTTAAATGAACGAAGACCGCTTTTCCGACGTGCTGGCACTGGCCTCCAAGGCCGGACATATTCTGCTGCAGAACGGTGCGGAAATCTCCCGTGTGGAGGATATCATGGCACGCATGGCCTCGCACTTTGGGGTGAGCTCCGGCAACTTCTTTGTGCTGTCCAACGGCATTTTCACCACCGGTCAGGCGGACAAGGTGCGGCAGGGCGGCGGGCAGGCATCGACCTATGCCAATGTGGAATTTATCCCCATCCGGGCCGTGCAGCTGGCCAAGGTACGCGCCATCAACCAGCTCAGTTATGACATTTCGGCCGGGAAATGCACGCTTGACCAGGCGCAGGCGCGGCTGGATGCCATCGACAAAATTCCCGTGAAACCAATCTGGGAGCAGGTGCTGGCTTCGGGGCTGGGCGCCGGCGGCTTTTGTGCGGTGTTCGGCGGCGGGTTCTTGGATTGCGCGGCGGCTTTTTTTGCCGGTGTAGTCCTCTATCTGTTTATTCTGCTGGTGAGCGCCCGCTACCTTTCCAAGATTGTGGGCGGGATTTGCAATGCGCTGTTGGCATCGGCCCTGTGCATTGCGTCTTGGCGTGTGGGCTTTGGCGTGAGCCTGGGGAATATGATAATAGGCGCAGTGATGCCGCTGATTCCCGGAGTGCCGTTTGTCAACGGCGTGCGCGACCTGGCCAATTCCGACTATCTGGCGGGCATTACGCGTATGACGGATGCCATGCTCAGCTTCTTCTGTATCGCCCTGGGCGTGTCGCTGGCCTTTATTCTGGACGGGGCGGTGAATCAAGGGGTGATTCCGCTGGAAGGCATGTGGATTAACCCGGAGACGGCCGGGTACGGCTGGCAGGCGCTGGCGGCGTTCCTGGGCACGGTGGCGTTTGCCTGCCTGTATGGCGTGGACCGGGACCAGTACCTGCTCACCAGCGTGGTGGGTGTCGTGGGATGGATGGTGTATCTGCTGGTACTGCGGCAGGGCGGCCAGTCGCCGGCCATCAGCGCTGCGGCGGCCTGCCTGGTGGTGGGCGTCCTTTCCCGCTTCCTGGCGGTGTGGACCCACTGCCCGGCGCAGGTGTACCTGCTTTGCGGGCTGTTCACCCTGGTGCCCGGCGGTGGCATTTTCTGGTGCACCTATTACCTGACATCTGGCCACATGGAACTGGCCACCCAGAGCGGCTTTGTGGCCCTGAAAGTGGCCGTGGCCATTGTCCTGGGCATTATTTTGGCCATGGAAATTCCCCAGCGCGTTTTCTCCAAACGCATTTTACCCCACTGATATGAAACGACTCTTTTTCCCCTTGTTTTTGCTGCTGCCGCTCGTGGCTGCCGCCCAGGACTTCCGCAGTTGGTCCGCCACGCCGCCCATGGGCTGGAACAGCTGGGACTGCTACGGCCCCACGGTGACGGAAGCGGAGGTCAAAGCCAATGCCGACTATATGGCCGAGCACCTGGCCGCCTTTGGCTGGGAATACGTTGTGGTGGATATCCGCTGGTTCGTGGCCAACGACAAAGCCGGCGGCTACAACCAAACGGACCCGGTGTATGTTTTGGATGAATATGGCCGATACCTGCCTGCGGAGAACCGTTTCCCATCCGCTGCCGGCGGTGCGGGGTTCAAGCCGCTGGCGGATTATGTGCACGGCAAAGGCCTTAAATTCGGCATTCATATCATGCGCGGCATTCCCCGGCAGGCCGTGGTGCGGCATACACCGGTGAAGGGCGCACCCGGCATTACAGCCGACCAGATTTTCTCCCCCGGGGAGCCGTGCCAGTGGCTGCGGGACAATTATACCGTTGACATGACGCGTCCGGGCGCACAGGCCTATTACGACTCCCTCCTGGAGCTCTATGCCTCCTGGGGCGTGGACTTCATCAAGTGCGACGACTTGTCGGCCCCCATTTACCATGCTGCGGAGATAGAGGCACTCAGAAAGGCCATCGACGCTTGCGGAAGGCCGATTGTGCTGAGTACGTCTCCCGGAAAAACGCCGGTGGAGGCTGCGGAACATGTGAGTGCGCACGCCAACATGTGGCGCATGGTGGACGATGTCTGGGACCAGTGGTGGTACATCCCGCACCTGGTGGAGGTGGCGGAGGGCTGGTATCCCTGGATAGGGAACGGTACCTGGCCGGACTGTGACATGATTCCCCTGGGCCGAATCAGCATCCGGGGCGAGCGTGGCGAGGAGCGCCAAAGCCGCCTTACGGAGGAGGAGCAGTACACCCTCATGACGCTATTCACCATTTTCCGTTCTCCGCTCATGTTCGGCGGTGACCTCCCGTCCCTGGACCCCTTTACGCTGAAGCTCCTCACGAATCCGGAGGTGCTGCGCATGCATCGGGAATCCGGCCGGGTTCGGCAGCGTTTTCATCGGGCCGATGGCCTGGTGGTGATAGACTCGGACAATATGCGCACGGGGGAGCACTACCTGGCCGTGCTGAACCTGGGGGAGGTGCCCGTGAAGGTTTCTCTTAGGGAACTGCAGGTGAAAGGGCGTCCGCTTAACCTCTGGACCGGTGTGCGCGTTCCCCGCTCCCTTACCCTGCCGCTGCACGCCAGCTGCCTCATGGCTTACCCTGACTGAACGGCCCGGCGTCTGGTTCACTAAGCGGTAGGGGATTTCTCCTCTCCCGGGTGGCCCCTCTCCCGGTGCTTTCCTTCCCGGGAGGTTCCCCTTCCCGGAGGTCTCCCTTCCCGGAGGCTCCCCTCCCGGTTGCCCCCCCTCCCGGTTGCGGTTAACTGGCGGAAAATTAACCACCTAACCGCACCGCGGAGCGGGCGGTGGGCGTCTGGGAGGTCTGCCTGGTGATTCCTGTTTCAGCGTTCTTCCGGCACCGGGTGGACACGCTGGCCGGAACAAGTTTCCTGGCTAATTTTTATAAGTGTGGAGACCGCCTGGAAACGCCCCATTATCTCTCTTTCGCACCGATTGACACGCCCGCACCGGACTTCCATCGTCCGGAGTATTTTGTCCCGCTTGTCTTTGCCGCAATTTAAGGGGCGGGAACGCGAGATGCAGTGGCTTCGCTCCATCGGCATCAAGGGCATCAAGGTGGACTTCTTTGGCGGCGACAAGCAGGAAACCCTCCAGCC
>DFFY01000073.1 GCA_002371115.1 Bacteroidales bacterium UBA3764 | reverse complement strand
CCATTGTAACAGTCACGGACGGAGTGGTTGTTGGTGTGGCTCCAGGCAGCACTGAAATCATTGTTAATAGCGGCAACCTCACTGACAAGTGCCAGGTGACGGTTGTCATTTCTGCTACATCAGTGAGCTTAGATAAACCGGAACTGATATTGGCTCCCGGCGAGACGGCCACCCTCAAGGCAAGTGTATTGCCGGAGGATTCAACGGATGAGGTTGAATGGTCCTCTTCGGATGAGACAATAGCAACAGTGAAAGATGGCGAGGTGACCGCAGTCGCTGAAGGCGAAGCCACCATCTCTGCTAAAGCAGGAGAGAAAACAGTGACTTGCAGTGTAAGGGTAGAGTCTAAAATGCAGGCCGTAGATTTGGGATTATCCGTTAAATGGTCCTCGTGCAACCTTGGCGCTACAAAGCCGGAGGAGTATGGTGATTATTTCGCCTGGGGCGAGACGGAGCCCTACTACACCAGTCAGAACCCGCTCACATGGAAGGATGGGAAGACCGCTGGTTACAATTGGGCTTCGTACAAATGGTGCAACGGCTCTTATAACACCCTTACAAAGTATAACACGAACAGTTCATACGGTGTCGTTGACAACAAGACCGTTCTTGATCCGGAGGACGATGCGGCTCATGTAGTTCTCGACGATAAATGGAGGATGCCAACGGATGCCGAATGGACGGAGCTCCGTGAAAACTGCACATGGAACTGGACCTCTGATTACAATGGTACCGGTATTGCAGGACGAATCGTCACCAGTAACAAGACCGGTTACACGGACAAGTTCATCTTTCTTCCCGCCGCGGGGGGCCGGGGCAATACCCTCCTCGGCAGTGCTGGTTCCTACGGCTTCTTCTGGTCATCTTCCCTCTATACGGGCTACCCGCTCAGCGCGTGGTACGTGTACTTCGGTTCAGACGTTGTCGACAGGGACAACGACAGCCGCTACTTCGGGCGATCTGTCCGTCCCGTCTCAGAATAATGGCTTGCATGGGCTTATAGCCCGGCAAGCCTGCTGACTGCGTATACGGTCAGCATCAAAACATCAAATCCTGGGCGAAGCCCTCGTTTTTACGGCCGAAGGCCGTCGAAATGATTTGAGCGATGACAAAACGGCACAAAAAGAGCTGCGAACCTCGCAGCTCTTTTTGTGCCTCGGGCGGTGACAGGTGTGTTTTAACCGGGGAGAACGGCGGGGCCAATTGGGGATTTGAAAATAATTGTGTAATTTTGTGGTATGCGACAGTATTTAGACCTCCTGCAACATATCCGGGAACACGGCGTCATGAAGGAAGACCGCACCGGGACGGGCACACAGAGCGTGTTCGGCTACCAGATGCGCTTCAACCTGGCAGACGGTTTCCCGCTGCTCACCACCAAAAAGGTGCACCTCAAGTCCATCATCTATGAGCTCCTGTGGTTTATCGCCGGAGACACCAATGTGAAATATCTTCAGGACCACGGCGTCACCATCTGGGACGAATGGGCCGGCCCGGACGGGGAGCTGGGGCCCGTGTACGGCCATCAGTGGCGGTCCTGGCCCGCGCCGGACGGTCGCAGCATAGACCAGCTGTCGCAGGTAATCAACCAAATTAAGCACAACCCGGACTCCCGCCGCATGTTGGTGACGGCCTGGAACCCCGGGGAGGTGGACCAAATGGCCCTGCCGCCCTGCCACTGTCTGTTCCAGTTTTATGTGGCGGAGGGCAAGCTCTCCTGCCAGCTTTACCAGCGCAGCGCGGACGTGTTCCTGGGGGTGCCGTTCAACATTGCCTCCTACGCGCTGCTCACCCTCATGATTGCCCAGGAGTGCGGTCTGCAGCCCGGGGAGTTCATTCACACTACGGGGGATACGCATATTTATAAGAACCACTTCGAGCAGGTGGCCCTGCAACTGTCCCGGGAGCCGCGGAAACTGCCCGTCATGCGGCTGAATCCGGACGTCAAGTCCGTGTTCGACTTCAAGTACGAGGACTTTACGCTGGAGGGGTACGACCCTTGGCCGGCCATCAAGGCGCCGGTGGCGGTGTGAGATACGCTCGGCCTTCGGCCTCGGTATGACAAAGAGGCGGCGAGGTATGACAAAGAAGCGGCGAGGAATGACAAAATAGAAGTTATGCAAAGATGTTTGATTGTGGCCATCGGCCAAAATAATGAAATTGGCGTCAAGGGTGCCCTGCCATGGCACATTTCCGCCGATTTGCAGTATTTCAAGCGCACCACCAGGGGTTTCCCCGTCATCATGGGGCGCACCACGTACTTTTCCCTGCCGCTGCGGCCGCTGCCGGGGCGCAAGAACATCGTCCTGAACCTGGGCGGAGACCCCATCGAGGAGGCCACCTGCGTGTATTCCTTCGAGGAGGCGTATGCGGAGGCTGAAGCCACCGGCGCGGAAAAGTGCTTCATCATGGGCGGCGCGTCCGTGTACAAGGCCGCCATGCCGGACATGGACCTGCTGTACATCACCCACGTGCATGCGGCGGTTCCGGAGGCCGATGTCTTTTTCCCCACCATCGACCCGCAAATTTGGGAACGGGAGAGCACCTCGGAGACCTTCACGGATCCGGAAACCGGTTACGAGTTTGAATTTGTGATTTATCGGAAAAGAATATGATTACCAAAGAGTTATGGGGCACTTCGCCCGACGGAAAAGAGATTTACCTGTACACCCTCAAGAACGCTTCCGGCGCCTATGTGCAGCTGGGCAGCGTGGGTGCGGCCATCGTGTCCATCGTGGTTCCGGACAAGGACGGCAAGCTGGCGGACGTTGCCATCGGCTATAAAAATGCGGCCGATTATTTTGGCGACGGCCCTTGCAGCGGTAAGATTCCCGGCCGGTTCGCCAACCGCATCGCCAAGGGAAAATTTACCCTGGACGGCGTGGAATATACTTTGCCCGTCAACAACGGCCCCAACCACCTGCACGGCGGCCCGCAGGGTTTCCAGAACCAGGTTTGGGACAGCCGCATAGTGGACGATGCCGTGGAATTCATGTACTTTTCCCCCGACGGCGAGGCCGGCTATCCCGGCAACCTCAAAGTGGTGGCGCATTACACTTGGGCCGACGACAACTCCCTCAAGCTGGTTCTCACCGCCGAGACGGACAAGCCCACCGTGGTGAACCTCACCAACCACGTGTATGTGAACCTGGACGGCGAGGCTTCCGGCAGCGTGCTTGGGCACAAGCTGGAGCTCAATGCCTCCCAGTGGTTGCCCACGGACGAGACGCTCATCCCCGTTGGCGAGCCCGAGGACGTTGCCGGCACCCCCATGGACTTTGTGGAGGCCAAGGAGATTGGCCAGGATATCCAGGCCGATTTCCCCGCGCTCAAATATGGCAAGGGCTACGACAACTGCTACCTGATTGACGGCGCCATGCCCGGCCAGTTGACCACCGCCGCAGAACTGTGGGGCGCGGTTTCCGGCCGGCACCTGGAGGTCCTCACCACCCAGCCCGCCGTGCAGGTATATACCGGCAACTGGCTGGTTGGCTGCCCCGCCGGCAAGACGGGCCGCGCGTACCAGGACTACGATGCCGTGGCCATCGAGTGCCAGCATTGCCCGGATGCCCCCAACCGCCCGGATTTCCCCACCACCGTCCTTCGCCCCGGCGAGGTGTTCGAGGAAGCCATCATCTGGGCCTTCGACGCCCGGTAAGGCCGCCTACAGCCCCAATGCAGCGAAGAACTGCTCGGGGGTGGCGTCCTTGAGGAGGACGGTTTTGTCGGCAGAGAGCAAATACAGCGACGGCAGGGCGCGGACGTTGTACAGCAGGTCTGTGCGAATCACAAAGTCCGGGTCGTACCCGTTGATCCAGGAGGCGGGATACTCCGGAATATGCTCCCGCCAGGCCTCCAGGTCCTGGTCAATGTAAATATCCACCACCTTCAACTGCCCGGAAGCGATGGATGCCGACAGCTCCACGGAGTTTTCCAGGCTCGCTTGCAGCTCCTTGCAGGCGTGGCAGTCCGGGTTGCCGAACACCAGCAGGGTCATATCGGCCTTGATGTCGTATAAGGTGTGCCGATGTCCGGCGGTATCTACAAAGCGGAAGTCCGCCGCACGGGTTCCGGGCCGGTTTAGCGCACACATGCGTGCCTCATAGGCATAGCGCTCCCGGTCCAGCGCCGTGATGAGCGGGCAGGCCGACATGGCCTGCGCAAACGGCAGGTACAGCTCCTCGCTGCGCACGGGCGAGTTGGGGTCGTAGAAATAGCGGGACACCAGGCCGGTGAGTTCCGGCAGCAGATTGGCCCCGTCAAAGGCTGTTTGGAACGCCTCCATGCGGGTATATAGGTTCACCATGGCGGTAAAACCCTCCTCCGGCGCCACCTGCTCCAGCAACGTCACAAAAATGCCCACCTGTTTTTCCAGCTCCTCCAACGGCACGCCGTTCACGGTGACGGAATCGCTGTAATAGAGGCTGTCCGTGGCGGTATAACGGTCCCAGAAATGCTCCCCCAGCCACGCCATGCGTTCCGCGGGCTCGGTAATCATCATGGGAATCTCTGCCGATGGAAATGCGCGAGTCGGATTCACCGGAGCCTTGGTTTTCCGGGGGCCGCAGGAGAGTGCCAAAAGGCCCAGGCTGACAATAATAAGCGTTCTTACATTCATAACACGCAAATTTACAGAAAAAAACTGTATTTTTGTGCCGATATGAACCGCAAGCCCCTACTGGCCCTGTTATTGCTCCTGGCCGCCCTTCCGCTGCATGCCCAGTTCTTCCTGAACGGGGAAGACCCTGCCTATATAAAATGGTACACCCTGGAAAGCAGCCATTACAAGCTCATTTATCCCGCCGGCCTGGATTCCCTGGCCCGGGTCTATGCCACCCGGCTGGAGCAGTTCCGCGAGCCCGTAGGCCGCAGTTATGGCATCATCCCCGGCGAGGGCCAGTGGAAAAAACTGCCCGTCCTGCTGCATCCTTTCAACCCCTATCCCAACGGCTCCGTGAGCTGGGCGCCTGCCCGCATGGACCTTTATACGCTGCCCAACGCAGACTGCTCGGACCCCGCTCCCTGGAGCATCCAGCTCGTTTCCCATGAGCCCCGTCACCAGGCGCAGCTGCAACAGGGGGAGCGGAAATACTTCAAGGCTTTCCGCTATATCATCGGCCAGTCCTGGCATCCGGTGGCCTACCAGGTATTCCTGGGCCATGCCCTTGGCGAAGGCGATGCCGTGGCGGCGGAAACCGGCATCTGGACCGGCACCCGCGCCCGCACGGCCGACTTCCTGGACTATTACCGCGTAGCGCTGGACCAGGGCGACTACCGCAACTGGTTCCGCTGGCGCTACAATTCATTCAAGCACTATACGCCGGATCACTACGCGGTGGGCTACCTCACCGTAGCCGGCTCGCGCCTGCTTACCGGGAACCCCCAGCTCATGCACGAGAATGCCCAGAATGCCAGCAAGCGGCCCTGGCTGCTTTCCCACAGCTTCCGCAGCACGCTAAAACGCAACGGCTATGGCTTCAACGACGCCTTCCGTGCCATCCTGGATACGGTAAACCGCCAGTGGCAGGCCGATGCCACCCGCCGCGCACCGTTCATTCCGCAGGAGCGCATCACGCCGCCATCGTCCCTGCCCTTGTTTTACAGTTCCCCGCAAATGGACGGAAACGGGACGCTCTATGCCTTGCGGGACGGCTATGTGCATGCGCCGGACATCGTTGCCGTCAAGGACGGGAGCATTCGCCATATTGCCTACGTGAACGGAACGGACATGTCGCTGGCCTATGAACCCACGTTGAACCGTATCTATTTCACGGAAAGGCGTTTGCATCCGCGTTGGAAGCTGGCGGGCACAACGGTGGTCGCCTATTATGACATCAACGCTGACAAGGTGCGGGACCTCGCCCGCGGGCACAATTACTTCAATGCGCAGCCCTCGGATGACGGCATGCGCATTGCGGTGGCGGAATACATGCCCGACGGGGAGAATTATGTGGTACAGTTATCGGCCCGGGACGGAGCGGTCCTGGAACGGACACGGGTTCCGGACGGGTATCAGCCCGCGGAATTTGGCTGGATTGGGGATACGTTGTACACATCGGCCATCTCGGTGGGCGGCTACGGCATTTACCAGGTGGTGCCGCAGTGGAAGGAAATCCTCTCGCCCAGCATCCAGAAGGTGACCAACCTCGGGGGCGACGGTGATTGCCTGGAATGGGTATCGGACCGGACAGGGGCCAACGAGTTGTACCGTTTTTACCCTGCCGACGGACGCCTGCTGCAGCTGACCAGCACCCGTTACGGCATTGTGGACCCGATTTCCGACGGCAAAGACATGTACATGGCCGGCGTAACGCTGGACGGCAGGGCTCTTTTCCGTACGCCGCTGGACTCCCTCCAGGCGCGCGAGGTGAATTATGCCGATGTCCACGCCTATCCGCTGGCCGATATGCTCACTGCACAGGAAAAGACGCTGGGCCCCGGGCCGGACCTGTCGCAGCCTGTTCCGTTGAGCAGTCCCAAACGCTATTATAAGCTGGGCCATCCCTTGCGCCTGCATTCCTGGCTTCCGCTGTATGTGAACTACGATGCCGTGAAAGAAGGCTCCATGGACTTTTCCTATAAAACGGCATCCATCGGCTTGACGGGCTTTTTCCAAAACTCGCTGGGAACGCTGTACGGCATGGCGGGGTACAGCCTGCACCGCAATCCGGACAACCGCGCCAGCTGGCGTAACTCCCTGCATGCCAAATTGGTGTACACCGGCCAATACCCGGTATTCGAGGCCGCGCTGGACCTGGGAGATCAGGCCGCCCGGCGCTATTCCATAAATCGCTTCACGGATGGCTCGGACCAAATGCAGCGTATGCAATACGCGCTGCGGAAGGCACCGCTGGTGGAGGCTTCGCTGCGTGCTTACATTCCGCTTTCCTGGCGGAAATTTGGCGTGAACTATGGCCTGGTGCCGCAGGTACGGTATGCCCTTTCCAACAACTGGCTGCTGCCCGACCCGGTCCTGTGGGACGCGCCTGTCCGCTTCGACGGTCTTCCGGCCTATTATAAACTCAGCGGTTTGGGAAGCGATGCCGCCGTGCTCATGCAGCGCCTGAGCGCCTCCGTGCGGGGGTATGCCATCCTGTCCCGGGCCGACAACCAGGTCTATCCCCGCCTGGGGATAGGCGCAGAAGTGGGCGCCACCTTCCGCCCGGGCCTGGACAACGTGTTCACCCCCAGCGTCTATGCCTATCTGTACGGTTATTTGCCCGGCCTGTGGCGCACGCAGGGACTGCGGCTTACGGCCATGGCGCAGCACCAGATGATGCCGGCCGGAAGGCTGTATTTCGGCGAGCTGGGAGCCAATATCCTGCCGCGCGGCTTTGACAGCTATGCCCTCCAGGCCGTGGCCCAGGCCAGCCCCCTGCAGTGGAAGGTGACGGCGGACTACGCCATCCCCATTTACGTGGGCGACTGGTACATCCCCGGCATCGCCCACATCCGCAATTTTGTGCTCACTCCGCACGGGGACTACGTGGGCCTCTCCGGCGGCAACCTCTGGAGCGCCGGTGCGGACTTCACCGCCGAGCTCACCAAGCTCATCCTGCCCTTCAACTCCTCCCTGGGCGTCTCCGTCAACTACCTGGGCGGCACCTTCTACGGGCAAACGGAGCAGGAGCGCCGCTGGTCCGCAGAACTCATCTTCAGCATGGATTTTTAGCCGGCTTTCAATCCTGCCCGGCAGAAAGGTATTCGGAGGGCGTCTTGCCGGTGTATTGCCGGAAGCTGCGGAGGAAGGAAGAATAGGAGGAAAAACCGGATATGTCGGCCACGTGAACGACGGACAGGGAGGGATTCTCCGTGAGAAGGCCCAGCGCATAGTGAATCCGGTATCCGTTCACCAGGTCGTTGAAGGAGGCCCCTGTCTCTTTGTTGATACAGGCAGACACATAGGTGGTGTTTGAACCGAGTTCTTTGGCGAGGTCTGCGACCTGAAGCCCGTGTACCTTATATAATTGCTTTTCCTCCAGGATTGTCCGGATGCGCTGCATCAATTGTTCCGAGGGGGAGGACTGCGCTGCCGCAGCCGCTTTTTTCCTGCGTCTGGAAAGGAATAATGCCGCTCCGGCGGCCGCAAGAAGGCCTGCAGCTATAAGCGCCGGGACAAGCGCACGGCTAAGACCGGCGGATGCGGCCGGCCCGAGCGGGCGGAACAGGAAGGCCGTGCTCACCGGCCGAAAATTGTCTGTCAGGAAGCCTCCAAGGGCGGCAATGCTTCCGTCCGGGCAGATGACAAAACCCATTTCCTTGGGAAAGCCGATGTCGGGATTTTCGGCATAATAAGTGGTTACCCGGGCCCTCCCCTC
>DFFY01000008.1:2987-16421 GCA_002371115.1 Bacteroidales bacterium UBA3764 | reverse complement strand
CTAATCTCCAGTTCTTGGTCTTGCTGAGAGGACGGGTCTCCATGATGCGGACGGTATCGCCCTCGGAGCACTCATTCTTGGCGTCCTCAGCAACGAACTTGGTGGTCTTCTTTACGAACTTGCCGTAAATGGGGTGCTTCTCGTGCGTTTCCACTGCCACGACGATGGTTTTGTCCATCTTGTTGCTGACCACGATGCCTACTCTTTCTTTACGAAGATTTCTTTCCATAGGTCGATGCTACTTTAGTTCTGCTGTTTCTCTTTTTCGGCCAGGATGGTGATCATGCGAGCGATGTCCTGACGGGTCTTGCGAATCTTGGAGGTGTCCTCCAGGGGAGAGATCGCATGATTGAGTTTCATGGTGTCGAGATTGTTCTTCTCAACTTCGATGCGGTCGCGAAGATCTGCGACGCTCATCTCACGTACTTCGGATACTTTCATTTTCTTCTCCTCCTACTGATTATTCTTCTACATAATCCCTGCGGACCACGAACTTGGTGGCAACGGGAAGCTTGTTGGCAGCCAGACGCATAGCCTCTTTGGCGGTGGCGAGGGAAACGCCCTCTGCCTCGAAGAGGATACGGCCGGGAGTGATAGGAGCAACAAAGCCCTGAGGATCACCCTTACCTTTACCCATACGGGTATCCAGCGGCTTGGCGGTGAACGGCTTCACAGGGAAGACACGGATCCAGATCTGACCTTCACGGTTCATACAACGGGAGATGGCCTGACGGGCAGCCTCGATTTGCTGGGCGGTAAGCCAGCAGTTTTCAAGGTTCTTGAGGCCGAAAGAACCGAATGCGAGCTGATTTCCACGACCGGAATTGCCCTTCATGCGGTTTTTCTGTTCCCTTCTGAATTTGGTTCTTTTAGGCTGTAACATTTTCTTAAATGCTTTAAATTTTCCTTATAATTCCCTAACTCATTGAAACTCAGCTGGTTGGGTGCATTTTGCTCCAATTTGGGGATTGCAAAGTTACAACTTTTTTTCAAATCCGCAAATATTTTTGCGTGATTTTTCAACATTTTCGACCACGGATTTTGAAAGATAACTCGCTGATTTTTATACGAGTTACATTCATTGTTGAAAAAAACTTACCGCAGTTTTCGACCGTTACCTTTTGTACCTTTCCGGAACGTTCACCACGGGCGGCTCCTCCCAGAACAGCGACCAGTACAGGTCGCGGAACTCGCCCCGCTGCCAAGCCTGCACCAACTCTTCCAGCTGGGCATCGGCCCCGGCAGGGTCATAAGAGGACTTGAGGTCGTTTTCGAACATTTTGGCCACGCCCTGCCAGAAGACGGCGGCCGCGCCATTTTTATAATTCTTGATGATGTCGTACGGCGGAACGCCGGTTTCCCGGTCGATGAGCTTGAGCAGCACAGCCCCCTGCTGGATGGTCATCTGGTGCAGCGCACCTTCGAAATCGCGGAAAAGGTCCTTTTGGATGGCGGCGATGTACCGGCCCTTCCGGAAGGCCCCATAATGCTCCGCGTTGAGCGTGCTGTCCACCTCCCCTTTCAATACGCGCGCCGCCTGCGCATACGGATATACGCGGGCGAAGCGCCACACCAGCTTATAGTATTTGCGCCACTCCCTCTCCGAGGTGTGCCTGTTGCGGGCCAGGACATACACGGCCGGGAGGCGGTCCAGATAGGTGGTATCCCCGTCCTGGACCAGCATGCGCATGTTGCCGCCCGTTCTCGTACCCGATTCCGCATTCGCCTGCGCCTGCGCGGCTGCCGCCTGTCGCTCGCGGGCCCGCTCCATCGCCCTCCGGATATGGTTTTGGGCCGATGCTCCCGAAGGAACAACAGCCAACAGCAAGGCCAAGGCGATATGACGGACCCATTTCACGCTTGCAAAGGTAGCACTTTGCAAAAAGTTTACCAAACCGTCCGCCGGGACGCCCTACTAGAACTTGTACAGGTTGATACCGGTGTCAGGGTCTGCATAGCGGCCAATTTCCACGCCGGGGAAGGCCTCCACGTACAGTTCGCAGGCGCCGTTGATATAGGCGCTGAGCAGATGTCCGCCAATACATGTATAGTCCCGCCGGCTGGCCGTGATGTGCAGGTGCAGATACGGCTTGCCGTCCTTTTGGGAGATGTTGCCCGTCAGGTTGGTGATTTCCATCTGCTCGGTAAAGGTCTTATCCACGTATTTCAGGGTCGATGGATCCAGGAAACGGAACGTGGCCTCGGAAACGGCGCCCAGGCCCATGATATTCCCGGCCAGAATCCCTTTCTCCGCACAGAAAGCCGCAATGGCAGCCGCCACTTCCACGTGGTTGTCCAGACTCAGGACAAATGCATTGTCCTTCACTTGTTTGTACTTATACATATTCGATATCGGTTAAATCCAATTCATTGGGCGGCAGATTCCAGCCCGCAGAAAAATAAAACCTGTAACCACGCAACTCCGAAGGAATCCGGTTCAGAAAAGCCAGGATGAACTTCGGGTGCATCGGCTCAGACAATCAATTGGTCCACAGCCAGTTTTGGGACATAGTGCACACCGTCTCGCCGATAATACGTCAGCGCCTCCGGCGAAGCGCCCGGTACCAGAAAAACGGTCTCGGCCGGTTTTCCCAGGCCGATAACCGCCAGCGGCTCCAGCGGCAGGTCCAGGGCGGCACGCAGCGCCTCTTTGCGGAAGTTCAGGATAAAAATGCCACCCAGCCCCATCTCGGTGGCCTTGAGCAGCATGCCCTGCGCCGCAATACCCAGGTCGATATCCACCACTTTGTCCTCCGGCACGGCGCTGCACACCACAATATAGGCCTGCGGTTCCATGCCCGGATGCGGCAGATGCTCCTGAGGCAGCGCAGCGCCCAGCGTCACCAGCGGATGTACCAGGGCGGCATCGGCCCCGGAGACCAGGCGGAAACGCAGCGGCTGGCGGTTCATGCCCGACGCTACCAGCGGCACTACGCCCACCAACGCCCGCAACTGCGCCTCGGTCACAGCTACGGCGGCGTCGAAACCCCGGCAGCTCCGATTCCGGTGCAGGAGCGTATCCAACGACAGGTGGTTCCGCTTTACCACCTTCTTCTGTGCATGCGCCAGTTCTTCCTGGCGCTTTTCCAAATAGTTATCGGCCATAACAATTACAAAATTACAGATTTTTGCCGGAAACAAACAGCAGAAACGGTCAAAAATCCACTTTTTATTTTCCTTTGTCTCTCCTATCCAATTTTTTAAGACGTATCTTTGCACGCCAAAAACATACATGCAATTTATAACCCGAATAGTAACCAACTATGAATCAAAAAAAATTCTACATTGAGCCTCAGGCCCACATCCTGGTGCTGCAAAGCGAGGCCATCATCTGCGTAAGCCAGCCAATTGACTCGAACGGGATCGAGCAAGGCATTGTTATTCCCGATTCCAACTTCGGCCTCCTGTAAACCGCTAAACTTGACGATTATGAAAAAGACTGTATTCTATGCATTTGCAGCTGCGCTGGCACTTGTGTCCTGCGCCAAAGAACAGGCTCCCGTCGTAAGCAATGAGGTTGTCACCAGAATCTATGCCGCCATGGACCCTGTAAAATCCACCGTTGGCATTGACGGAACTACCGCCCACTTCTCCTGGACCAGCGGCGAAGTCATTTCTGTTGCCACCGCCAAAGGGTTCACGGACTTTACCTGCACCAACACAAGCACGGGCGAATTCACCCATGCAGGCGAGGTCACCCCGCTGAATGTAGCGGTTTCCCCGGCCCAGACCACCGACAAATTCACTTCCGAAACCAACTTCAAGGTGGGCCTGCCTGCCGTGTACACGTATGTGGAAGGCAAGACCAACGCCCTCATGATTGGCACCAAGGGCGAAGGCGACAAGTACATCTTCGGCCATGCTGCCGCCCTGCTGGCCATCACCTATGAAAACCTGCCGGAAGGCACCAAGGGTATCTCCGTTACGGCCGATGAAGAAATTGCCGGTATCGTCACCCTCTCCGGCACCAGCGCCAGCGCCATCGAAATCAAGAACGACAACGCCGGTCTCAGCGAAAAAACGGTGAGCATTTCCCACGATGCCACCGTCGGCAACACCGCCAGCCGCACCTATTACCTCCCGCTGCCCACCGGCACGTATGAGACCATTACCTTCCATTTGATTCACGAAAACGACGCCATCGAGACTTCCACCACCAAGACGGTGAAGAACGTGACGCTCGAGCGCGGCAACTACGCCGCCCTCCCCGCCGCCACCCTGGCCGAAGGCTTTGCGCCGTACACCGTGGGTACCGAGGACAACACCAGTGGTTTCTTTGCCGAGAAATCGGCCTCCTACGCAATTCCTGCCGGAAAAGTACTGCACCTCGAGTTTACCAACTATGGCAGCGGAGCAAACAACTGGAATAACTGGAACGTCGTAGTTGCCAATAAAGCCCATGGCACAGAGGGTTATGCAGAGTATTTTGTACTTCGCGCCGACAACTACGGATGGACACCCAAAACCAACTTCAACGATACACCGTCTCTCCGCGACGACTTAACCTGGACTGGAAACTGGGACACGTTTATAACGGACATGAACGGTGCCCAGGTGACCATGACCATTGAACATACCAACGAAGGGGCCGTGTTACTGAGCGCTGTCGCAGTCGGTAATGGAAACACCTACACGGAGACCTACAAGTACCCGGTATCTGTTTCCGAGGACATCTTTGCCTTCCTGTTCACGGATGGCAGCCATTTCCAAATCAACAAAGTCTGGTATTCCAACAGCAAGAAAGTCCTGGACCATATTGCTTCCGCATACGACTACTATCTCTATGACGAAGCGCTTGATCTAGCCGTTGTCGGTGCTCCGAAGGGCATCCGCGCCGTCTATACCGACGGTTCCGACGCTCCGGCCGATGCCTCCCTGTATGGCGGTGCTACCGGAACGCTGAACGCCGTTGCCGGCGACCAGGTTTTCTCCTCTACCTTCAAGGGGAATGCGATTGACCTGCACATCCCGGTAAAACTGGGGAATTCCGCCTTTGGCTCCACCTCCTTGGCGACCTCAGGTCTCATATACTCTCCTTTCTTCGGAGACGTACCTGCCGGTGAAACCGTAAGCAAAACCCTGTTTGTTTACTCATCCTGCCTGAACAACTATGCTTCCCCTTGCGCAGATATCGCATCTGCAGGATTTACCTCCTTCTATGCCAGTTTCCGCATGGACAACTATGGTTGGGGAACTAATTACGACCCCGCGACGGCTACCAGCAACTGGAATTGGGAGGTTTTCCAGGCCATGCAGAACCATGACACCGTGAAGATTTCCTGGACCAACGATACCACAACCGCTACTGTTCGCTTTGATGCAACGTACTGGTATGGCGAAACCCATTTCCAGCAGTATGCGTGCACCATCTCCAATGGAGAGTTGGCTTACCGCTGCTTCACGGAAAACTCCTACGTGGTTGCTATCGACTAAGAAACAACCCTTGTACTTCGAAGGCGGCTCATTTGCGAGTCGCCTTCTTTTTTACAGCACTATAGTGGAGCATCTATCTCCTCTGGATTCATCATTTGCTAGAGCACCGGAACAGCGGTGAGGGTGGCACTGGCGGCGTCGTACACCAGCCAGTTGGGGGCGGTGATCCAGTCGCCCAGGAGCACCAGGCGGGCATGGTCGCCGACCGGCATGTCCGCCCGCGCATGGTAGTGCCCAAAGATGAAGTAGTTCACCGGCTCCGGGAAGGCCGCGCAGAATTGGTACAGCGGCTCAGAGGCTCCCTTGAAAGTATAGGTAATGTTCTTCCCCAGGCGCGAGCGGCGGCTCCAGCCATTGCCCAGACGGAACGCGAACCACGGATGCAGCGAAGAGAAACACCGCTGGAAAAAGCGATTGTGGAAAATCCAGCGCATACATTTGTACCCATGCATGCCCGGTCCCAGGCCGTCGCCGTGGCCCAGGCAGAATTTTTCCGTGCCTATCTGCACCACCTGCGGCTGCTCCATCCGCTTCAGGCCCAGCTCCTCGAAGTAGCGGTACGTCCAGATGTCGTGGTTGCCCGGGAAGAAATAGACCTGCACGCCGGCATCCAGAAGCGCCACCAGTGCAGCAAGCACCCTCACATAGCCTTTAGGCACCACGTCGCGGTACTCGTACCAGAAGTCCCAGATGTCGCCCATGAGGTACAACGCCTCCGTCTGCGCCGGATCAACCCCCTGCAGGAAAGCCACGAAGGCGTTTTCCCGCGCGGCAGAATCCCCCACCCGGAGGCCCAGATGGACGTCGGAGACGAAATATGTCAGGTTCTTGGGCACTACCCTAAAATGAAGATAAGTCCGGCGACCACAAGGCAGTAGAGGGCGAACCACATGAGCTTGGCTTTCTTGACCATTGCCACCATCCACTTGCAGGCGAACAGGCCGCTCACGAACGCAGCCACAAAGCCCAGGCACAGCGCCATGGGCCCTACTCCCCCGCCGAACGACTCATTCCCCACAGCCACCTTCAAAAGGTCCAGGCTCTGTTCCCCGATAATGGGGATGAGCACCATGAGGAAGGAGAACTGGGCCATGGATGCGCGCTTGACTCCCGTCAGGAGACCGGTGGAGATGGTGCTGCCGCTGCGGGACACACCCGGAATGACGGCAAAAGCCTGCGCCAGGCCCACCACGAACGCCTGCCAGTAGGAAATGCCGTTACGGGTATCCCTGGCCACCGGCACTTTGAAACGCCGGCCGGCATTGTCCGACACCCACAGCAGGCAGGCCGTAATGCACAGCCCCACAGCCACCTGCCTGAGCGAACCGCTGAACAGGGCATCTACCTGGTCCTTGAACAGGAAGCCCACCAGGGCCACCGGAATCAGGGAGATGAGGATTTTGCACACGTAGTCCGTCTCGTCGTTATACTTGAACTTGAAAAAGCCCTTGAGGAGCTGCCAGATGGTGCTCCAGAACACCACGATGGTAGCCAGCACGGTGGCAAAGTGCACCGTCACCGTAAAGTCCAGAAAGCCCTCTGCATCGGTCCCCAGCAGCTCTTTGAATATCATCAGATGTCCGGAACTGGACACGGGAAGAAACTCGGTAAGTCCCTGGACAATGCCCAAAAGAATAGCCTGCCACCAATCCATAAGTTAGTCTTTGAATCTACCCATAATGGCCACCACTTCCACCACAATGCCGGCAATGATGACGATGGGAGCCGCCACCAGCCGACGGAAGTCGAACATGGCATAATTGAACACTTGCGGGTCGGAGGAACCGCCGCCGCTGAGCAGCAGGAAACCCGCCGCCAGCACCAGCAACCCGGCTATCATCAGTTTAAGTCCTTTTGCCGTTACGGCAAATTGGGAAGGATCTGCAGCCATAGCTAAAATGCGTAAAGTTGATCGCGGTCGAATCCCACCATGCGCCCTACCACCATATAAGTGGAAATGGTGCTGATGCACACGCCGCTGACCACAATTACCCCCATGGTAAGGAGCAATGAGTTGATGTCAAAAATTTGGAACAGCTGTGCGAATTCGTCGCGCAGCACAAACAGGCCACCTACCAGCAGCAAGATGGCAAAAAGCGCCGAAAACAGGCCCTGCAATGCAGCACGCCCCACAAACGGAGCCCGGATATACGCCTTGGTGGCGCCCACCAGATGCATGGTATGGATGGTGAACCGGCGGGAAAAAACCTCCAGCCGGATGGTATTGGCAATGAGGACGAAGGAGATGAACAGCATCAGCGCCACCAGAATGGCCAGCGCCAGCGAAATCTTCTGCAGGTTGGCATTCAGCGCATCCACCAGCGAGGTCTGGTACACGACTTCCTCCACCAGCGGCGACTCCGCCAGCACGGCCTTGATCACGGCCAGGCTGTCCGACGACACATACGCCGCCTCCAGGTTTACGTCGATGGAAATGGGGACGGGAGCCGTCTCGAACACGTCCAGGAAGTCCTGTCCCAGCAGGCGGGCCATTTCCTCCACACCCTGCTCACGCGAGACAAACTGCGTAGTGCGGACACCGGGCATGGAAGCAATGCTGTCCTGATACTTCAGGGCTTCTTCCTCGTTCACCTGCTCCTTGAGAAGCACAGATACCTGCATGTTCTCCTTGAAATAGTCACTCACGGCACGCGCATTCACCATCATGAGGGTTCCTACCCCTACCAGGAGCAGTACCAGCGAAAGGCTGATAACCGTAGAAATCCATGCACTGACGATACGCCGCCGGATGGCCATATTGCGTTTGGGAGATGACATACTACACCTAATTTCGCCCCAAAGTTAGCCAAACCCCCGAAAAAGTCAAAAAAAAATTCGTAACTTTGTTTGCAAAATAGAAACTATCATGGAAGATTCCGCAAAGAAGATTCTGTTTGTAAACGCAGAAATGTTTCCCTACCTTCCGGAAACCCGGATTGCCAACGTATGCCGCGAACTTCCCCAGGGAATTCAGGAACGCCGCAAGGAAATCCGCGCCTTCATGCCCCGCTATGGTTGCATCAACGAGCGTAAAAACCAACTGCATGAGGTCATCCGCCTGTCGGGCATGAACATCATCATCGGCGATGTGGACCGCCCCCTTGTCATTAAGGTGGCGTCCATCTCCAGCGCCCGCATCCAGGTATATTTCATCGACAACGAAGACTATTTCCGCCGCAAACAGATTTATCACGACGAGAACGGACAGTTCTTCCCGGACAACGGCGAGCGGGCCATTTTCTTTGCCCGCGGCGTCCTGGAAACCGTGAAAAAACTGCGTTGGGCTCCGGACATCATCCACTGCTCGGGCTGGATATCCCATGTGTTGCCGCTGTACCTGAAAAAGGCGTATAGGGAAGACCCTATCTTCACCAACGCCAAGGTGGTGCTGTCGCTGTTTGACGACACCCCGGTGCAGCCCTTCTCTCCCGGCTTCGCCCAAACGCTGCAGTTTGGCGGCGCCAAAGCAAAGGACATCGACCTTCCGGAACCTTCCACAGGCATAGATCTTGCTAAACTTGCCGTGCAGTATTCCGACGGCATCATCCTGGGAAGCCCTTCCATTGACAAGAGCCTGGAAGAATACGGCAGAAAGAGCGGCCTTCCGCTCCTGGAGTATAACGATGCAAGCTTTGCAGACGGTTCCTACATGGACGCCTACAACGCATTTTACGACAACCTGTTGAAATGAAGAAATTTCTCGCACTGTGTCTATCCGCAGCCCTCGTTGCACCCGGCTGCGTAAAAGTGGACAACAGCCTTGGGGAAGGCCTGGTGGACAAAAGCCTTCTGCTGGACACCTACATGGTGGAGTTCCCTATTACGGACATCACCATGAAACCGTCCAGCGCCTTGTCGGCCTTCTCTTCCTCGCGCCTCACCATTGGCGCCATCCGCGACGAAACCTTCGGCCTCACCACCCGTGAAGCCGCCTTTCCGCTCATCCCCGCCCTGGACGAGATTGACCTTGGAGACAATCCGGTGGCCAAAAGTTTCGACCTGTTTTTTTCCATAGACACCGTATCCATGGCCGATGACACCCAGGAACGCATCATGCAGAATGTCTATGTGTATGAACTGGCAGACACCATTCCCAGCAGCGTCACCCCCGTCGATAAGGAGATGCCCCATTACACGCAGCTCATTACCAAAGGCATCCCCGTCATCAACGGCTCCGCCGGACTGAACATCATGTTCACGCAGGAATATGCCCAGAAATACGTGGATGTAATCCAGGAGTTGGGGCCGGTGCTCATTAACAGGAATAAAGACA
The DNA here is from genome assembly GCA_002371115.1 of Bacteroidales bacterium UBA3764. Taxonomy (GTDB): domain Bacteria; phylum Bacteroidota; class Bacteroidia; order Bacteroidales; family UBA932; genus Cryptobacteroides. The sequence goes on along the minus strand of DFFY01000008.1, from coordinate 6,715 downwards.
ATCCCGTGGACAAATACAAAGACTTTGTCCGCGCGCTTCCGGGCATTTACCTGTCAACAGACCTTCCCGAAGGAAACGGAGGCCGCATCAACCTGTTCAACTTTTCCTGCCTGAGCGTCGTCAACAATTACTATCAGCGCAACAACAATGTGGGCCTGCTCACCGTGCACAGCACCTGGGACGGAAAACAAAAGGATTCCACCTTCATGTTCATCCCCGGAGAAACCGAATTCGTGCAGGAGGAAGCCTACCTTGAGCAAAACACCGCTTTCACGCAGTACAGCCTGAACACCTGCGGGCACAGCACCCGGCAACAAAAGGCCGAAAACACCGTCCTGGTGGAAGGCGGCGGCGGCCTCAAGCCGGTCATCTCCGCCCTGGAGCTGCAAACCAAAACGCGCAATGCCATCCTCGAAAAAGGCGGAGACCCCTCCAAGGCATCCATTATCAGCGCCAGCATCATCCTCCCCTTTGACATGCCGGAGAATTACCTGGACCTGGACCGTTTTCCGTCCGTCCTGAGCCCCACCGTGCGCACTACCGTAACCAGGAACGGCAAGGAAGAGTTCTCCTTCGCCGGACTGGCAGACGCCAGCGCCAGTTCCGAAGACCAGGGCGACATAGACCGCTCCAACCTGATGTACTCGCCGGACATCACCTATCACATGCAGGAAGTCCTTCACCCGGGCACGGGCGACTTCGCGCTTACCCAGGAAGCCTTGGAACGCGGGCTGGCAGACATCTGGCTGCTCACCATACATACAGACAAGGTGGCCAACGCCAGCGGTCAAACCGCCGAGCAAAGCGCCTATTACCAGAACCTGATGTACGCCAGTTACTACAACAGCCTGTATGGCGGCGGCTACGGTTATGGCGGCGGCTACAACAGCTATAACAACTACTACAGTTACATGATGATGGCCCAGATGATGGCCGCCCAGCAGCAGCAAACCTACAGCTACACCACAGAGCTGGACAAGGACCGCTATTACAAGGCCGTCATGAGAGGCCCGCTCACACAGCACAAAGACGGAGGACCCCGTTTTCAGGTGGTCTTCACCCTCCCGAAAGACTAAAAAAATTCCCGAGCTGCAAAAACTCGGGAATTTTTTATGGATGATTGCTCGTCAATTACTCACCGACTTTCTCGGCTACCTTGGCGATGGCGTCGCCCACGGTGGCGATACCGCTGGTTTCCTCATCGGGGATTTTGATGTCGAACACGCGCTCGAATTCCATCAGGAGTTCTACAGTGTCCAGAGAATCGGCACCGAGGTCGTTGGTGAAACTGGCAGATTCAGTAACTGCACTTTCCTCGACACCAAGCTTGTCAACGATAATATCTTTGACCTGCTTTACGATTTCTTCCTTTGTCATAACGATAGGTTTTAAGTTTATATTTACGTATTTATCTTCTATAAAAGCAAAATTACGTGCAAATATAGTAATTTTTTTTTACATGGGAAATCTCCCACCTTATTTCTGTGCCGATTGGCTCAGACGCAGCCATACCCTAAGCCCGTTCAGGGAATTGACCAGGTAGAAACAGTATTTGATAAACATCACCACCGTGTAGCTGGAGGCCGCGCTGGAGAGCATGGTGCTGCCCCAAAGGACAATGGAGGCAATGTTCACCAGAATCCACAGGTACCACTGCTCATAGAAAGCCAGCGACATGAGGATTTGCCCGGCAATGTTGAAGGTGGTGCGGGCGGCATCGGCAAAAACCTGCGTGCGGTTGATCTGGTCCGGCGCCACCGTGTAGAACTTGATGGCGATGAGGATACTATATACCGCGGCAAGACCGGCCACTACGGAGCCCAGGACAATCCAGCGCTGGCGTCCGGTAAGCCGCCGGGCCGTCACTTCCCTGTCCTTGGTGGCGCCGCGTTTCCGCCACTGCCAAATACCTATTACCTGCATGGGCAGGAGGTAGAAAAGGTGCATGGAGAAGTCGCCCCAGATGCCGTTGTCCGCATCGACAATGAGGCAACAGGCAATGTCCAGCAGGCCGAACAGGAAGGTCCAGATGATACCGTTGGCACTCAGTACCGACGACGCCACGCCCATCACTGAGCCCGCCGCAGCCACCAGGATGAGGAGCGTCCGGGCCTCAGGCTCCTGCAGTTTAAAAACAGTGGTAATGCCGATGGCAAGCACCATCAGCCCCATCAGGATGCCACTGAACCATTTGTTAAAAGTCTTTTCTGTCATTATTCGTTTAAATAATCATGGATCCGCATGGCGAGGTCCGCGCCTACCAGGGCGCTAAGCTCCTCCAGCGGAGCGGCGGCAATGCGCGCCACCGAACCGTAATGCATCAGCAGGCGCTGCTCCGTTTTCTCACCCACCCCCTTAATCTCCCGCAGGGCGCTCTGGATGGCCGCCTTGGAGCGCAGGTCCCGGTGGAAGGTGATGCCAAAGCGGTGAGCTTCGTCACGGATGCGCTGCAGCACTTTCAGGGCCTGCGAATTCCGGTCGATAAAGAGCGGATACGGGTCCCCCACCCTTATTACCAGTTCCATCCTTTCCGCCAGGCCGATTACCGTCACGCGGTCCAGGAGTCCCAGTTCCGCAAGCGCCTCGTGCGCATAGCCCAGCTGGCCTTTGCCGCCGTCGATGACGATAAGCTGCGGAATGTCGTCCGGCGCCTCCGCCAGCATGCGCGAATAGCGACGGTTCACCACCTCCTTCATGGAGGCAAAGTCGTTGGCGCCAATCACCGTCTTGATTTTGAATCGCCGATAATCCTTCTTGCAGGGCTCTGCATCACGGAAAACAACACACGCCGCCACGGGATTGGTTCCCTGGATGTTGGAGTTGTCGAAGCACTCCATGTGGCGCGGCAGTTCCTTCATGCCGATGGCCTTGCGCAGGTCCTCCATCACGCTCATGCGCCAGGCTTCCGGGTCTGTGTGCTCCCGCTGCTTGATGCTGTTGAAATGGAATTCCTTGGCATTCTTGGCACTTAGCTCCAGCAAAGCCAGTTTGTCTCCCCGCTGGGGAATCTTGAACTCCGTACCCGGAATCTCCACATCCGGCATAAACGGGACGATCACCTCTTTGGAAAGCGCCCCGAACTTGTCTTCCACCTCGCCGATGAACGTAGAAAGCATGGCGGCCTGCTCCTCTTCAATCTGGCTGCGGAAACCCAGGTTCAGGCTCTGGACAATGGCGCCACCGCGGATGCGCAGGAAATTGCCGAAGGCCTCACCGCCGTCAAAGACCATGGAGAACACATCGGCATCGGTGTCCGCCGCCTGCGTGATGATGCTCTTGGAGTAGTGCTTCTCCAGGGTGCGGAGCTTGTCCTTGTACAACTGGGCCTGCTCGAAGTCCAGTTTTTCCGCGGCATCGGCCATGAGGGCCTTGTAATGCTTGAGCACTTCCCCGCCCCGCCCGCTCAGGATATGGACAATCTCGTCAATGTCCCGCTGGTACTCGTCGCGGGAGATTTTGCCCACGCAAGGGGCTTTGCACTTGCCGATATGGAACTTCAGGCAGGGGCGGAATTTGCCGCGCAGAATGGCGTCGGAGGTGATTTTGAGCGTGCAGGTGCGCAGGGCATAGACCTCGTCAAAGAAGTCCACCATGTTGCGCGCATGCATTACGCTGCTGTACGGGCCAAAGTAGCGGTTCCCTTTGCCTTTCTCGATGCGTCGGGTGATGAACACCCTGGGGAAATCGTCACCGGTGATGCAAATCCAGGGATAGGTCTTGGAATCCTT
>DFFY01000008.1:0-2905 GCA_002371115.1 Bacteroidales bacterium UBA3764 | reverse complement strand
TTGTACTGCTTGATGAGGTTGTTCTCCAGCAGGAGGGCGTCGGCCTCCGAATCCACCACCGAAAACTGGGCGTCCGCAATTTTGCTTACCAGGATGCGCGTCTTGGTGTTCAGGCGCTCCGGCGGCACAAAATACTGCGCCACGCGCTTGTGGAGGTCCTTCGCCTTCCCTACATAAATAACCTTTCCCTCGGCGTCGTAGTATCTGTACACGCCGGGGGAATGGGGAAATAAGGCTATTTTTTCGCGAACTGTCATCCTGAGGCCTTGGGCCGAAGGAGTTTTAGTCGTCCAGTGCGTCTGCCACGGCCTCGCGGATGTCGTCCCCGCGCAGGTTGCGCTTGAGGATGGTGCCGTCCGGGCCAAAGAGGATGATATGGGGAATGCCCTGGATACCGTAAATGTCCGTGGGGATTTGCTGGGCATTGATAATCTGGTTCCAGACAATGCCTTCTTCCTCGGCAGCCTTCCTGGTGTCTTCCGGCTTGTCCCAGACGGCTACGGAGAGCATGTCAAACTTGTCGCCATGGAACTCCTCGTAAACAGCGCGCAGGTTGGGCATTTCACCGCGGCAGGGGCCGCACCAGGAGGCCCAGAAGTCCACCAGCACGTATTTTCCTTTGCCAACGAAGTCGGAGAACTTGACGCCGTCCACCTCGAAGTCCGTGAACTTCTGGCCTTCCGCCGTGCTCTTCTGCGCATTCAGTGCATCTTTGAGCCCGTTCACAAAGAGGGAATCCCTACCATGCACCGGAGCGGTGAGCTTGTTCACATACTCGACCAGGTCATCGTCGTCCATGAGGCCGTACAGGTTCTTGAGGGCGGCTACGCCCACTTCGTTGTCCAGGTTGGCCTTGAGCGCTTTGAGGTTGTAGTCCTCCACCACATCCGCAATGGAATCCGTATAGGCCTCAATGGCATCCTCGTCTCCGTCCAGTTCCACCAGACGGGTCCGGTACTGCTCCATGATGTTGTCGTTCCACTCGGTGAATTCCGCAAGCTTTTCCTCAACGGATTTCCCCTTGCAGCTTACCATGCACACCAGCAGGGCGGCTGCCACAAAAAGTAAGTTCTTTTTCATTATACAATTCATTTTCAAGCCACAAAGATACGCAAAAATATGAGAAACATGGCGCCCATTCCCCGCCTCATCCTCAAATATGCCTCAAAATAAGGACGAGAAGGCCTCGACGGCCCTCCCGTCCGCAACGGATTCCTCATATACAGTGGGTTCTCTGCATCAGAGCCCGGAGGCAACATAGTCTGCTATTCGTTCAAGAGTCTTTCGATTTGCATCCAGTAAAAAAAGGCTTCAGGGCGGAAAGTTTTGATTTTGTTTATGACAGGATTGATGGGAGCTCCCAGTTTGACGGAGCGAAGGTCAACTGCAGGGTCGAAGTGCTTGATTTCGTTTATGCCTTTTCTGAGTAGTACGGAGAGATATGCCGCCTTGGAGGCATTGACAATGGCGGAATAGTGGTTGTACTTCTCGCTTACAATCAAGTTGCCTATCTGCTTAATGCCTTTGACGAGTTCCTGATATTCAAAGCTTTTGTCAATTATCCTCAAACAAAACGTCAAGAAGAATCTTTTCCGTCGTGGTATTGGTGACATACCATCAGCGTAGGGTCGCCGACCTTATTGATTTTGCAGGATTCCAGAATCCAATCCAGGGTTCTGCTCTTGGGGTCTATCATAGCATTGTCGATTTTATCAGTTCATCTATCTCTTCTTTCTTGCCGCGGCGGGCAGCGTAACGGAGCATCGTTTTCTTGCCTATGCGGTACATCTGATCTGCGTTTTCGAAAATAGTGTAGAGTTCCGCTCCCCGGGCAAACTCGAATTCCGGCGAGATAGTGGCATCGACCAGCATCTTCTCCAAAGAGGCCGAGGCAACGCCATCGACATAGATAACAGGCGATTCCGAAATTAAGTCCCTGACCAAAATAGATGGACCCGCGGACGCATAGAGCCTGTATTCCTTTTCGGAGGGACGCAGCAAGACCGTCCGCTTTTCAGCCATTTGCCGGACATCCTCAAAAACGGCTTCCGCTGCCGTGCGGTTGGTTTCCAATATCAGAATATCTATACTTGGCACATGCTGCATAAAGGAGGACAACGCCCGCGCTTGCCAGATGCATAAGTTCGCGTAGGGGTACATTCCTTTGATACTCCAAAACAACTCCATCATTTCAGGACTGATAACAGGGATGTACATCGACTTGACATTCGTGCACAAGCGGAACTGCCCATATCCGATTCTTTCCAACAGGCCGGAAGCCACCATCTGGCGCAACTCGGTATCCATACTCCGGACCGATCCTTCCGGGTAAGCAGATTCAAACCAGGGCACGAAGTCTTTTCTCACGATGGTTCCTCCGTGAGACGCTCCATAGTCCAATATTATCTCCACATTAGTCATACCGCATCAAAGATACGACAATTCTGGCAAAAATCCAAAATATTGCCAAAAATATCGTAATTTTTTTTGTTCCATGCTCCTAGTAGAATGGAAAACAAATAATTCACTAAATTCCTGTCTTTGACACTTTGATTTTGTTGGACAGGGGGTATTTCGAGGTCTCAATGGTCTTTAGGGCCGATTTGAGGCCTCGTGATTTTTCTGACTTTGTAATACATATACCAAGTTCCGCCTGCGGACAGGGGCCTTCGGACCGGTACGCACCTTCGGTGCTATCCCTCCCACCGCTGCGCGGCGGGCCCCTCCCGTTCACGAAGCCACGGGCGGCTACGCCGTCCGAAGGCCCCTGCCCATCCGGCTCTACTCGGCATCATCGTTCTTCTCCCTTTTCTTGGTCTGGGCAATGATACTCCTCATCTTCTGTTTGGTGACTATCTGGGTATCTGTCCTGAACCCGGCACTGCCGTGCAGATTATTTGTGAGG
>DFFY01000059.1:9007-9476 GCA_002371115.1 Bacteroidales bacterium UBA3764 | reverse complement strand
GGTGCGTGATGAACGGACGGGCCGTAGCACCGCCCGGAATGGGCTGAAGGATAGGCGTTTCCACCTCCAGGCAGCCGGCCTCGTTGAAGCACTGGCGCATGGTATTGATGATGAGCGTACGCTTCACAAAAGTTTCCTTAACGGACGGGTTCACCACCAGGTCCACGTAGCGCTGCCGGTAGCGCAGCTCCGGATCCTCGAAGCTGTCGTGCACGGTGCCGTCTGCATCCGTTTTCACGATGGGTAGCACGCGGAGGGACTTCGAAAGCACGGTGAGTTCCTTGGCGTGGACGCTCAGCTGGCCCGTCTGGGTGAAGAAGGCGAAGCCCTTGATGCCCACAAAGTCGCCAATGTCCAGGAGTTTCTTGAACACGGTGTTGTACAGGGTTTTGTCCTCGCCGGGGCAAATCTCGTCCCGCTTCACATACACCTGGATGCGGCCGGCGTGGTCCTGCAGCTCCATGAAGGA
>DFFY01000059.1:0-8913 GCA_002371115.1 Bacteroidales bacterium UBA3764 | reverse complement strand
TCATGATGCGGCCGGCGATGCACACATCCTGGAAATTGCCCTCTTCCGGTTTGAAGCCGGCTGCAATTTCCGCCGTGGTGGTGTTCACCGGGTACAGCGGTGCGGGGTAGGGGTTGATGCCCAGCTCACGAAGTTTGCCAAGGGATTCTCTGCGTCCGAGCTCCTGCTCGTTGAATTCTGCGTATGCCATAATCTTCTTCTTTTCTTCTATCGAACTGCAAAGATAATAAAATTATACCAATTCCCATTCAACCCCTCCATGCGTCCGTTCTTCCATAAAATGGAAGGGTTGCGTTGCAATTGCGCCAAAAAATGCTTAATATTGTATGTTAACGAACTAATGACCGTTTTTATGAAAAAAATCTTATTCGCCGCCGTGGCAAGCCTGACGCTTTTTGCCTGCGCAAAAAACACCCAGTATCATCCGGAATGGACGTACAATTCCGTTGTATATGAAGTCAATATCCGCCAGTTCTCCGAGGAAGGCACCTTCAAGGGCGTGGAGGCCCAGCTGCCCCGCCTCAAGGACCTGGGCGTGGACGTTCTCTGGCTCATGCCCATGTACGAGATTGGCACGGAAGGCCGCAAGGGCACCATGGGCTCCTACTATGCCATATCGGACTATAAAAAAGTGAATCCGGAGTTTGGCACCATGGAGGACTTCCAGGACCTTTTGGACGCCGCCCATGGCATGGGGTTCAAGGTCATCCTGGACTGGGTGGCCAACCAGACCGCCCCGGACCATGTGTGGATGTCTACGAAACCGGCCGATTTCTACGAGCGTGACGCGGAAGGCAACGCCATTTGGGAATACGACTGGACGGACACCCGCAGCCTGAACTATGAGAACGAGGCCGTGTGGTGGGCCCAGGACGACGCCATGCGTTTCTGGCTGGAAAAGGGCGTGGACGGCTTCCGCTGCGACGCCGCCGGTGAAGTGCCCGCCGCCTTCTGGTATGGCATCCTTCCGGGCATCAACAAGGACTATCCGGACGCCTACCTGCTGGCGGAAGCGGAGCGTGACAACCTGGCGGACCCGCTGGTCACCTTCGACGCCAATTACGCCTGGGAACTGCACCACCTGCTCAACGGCCTGGCCCAGGGCAGCAAGACGGTGGAGGACCTCAAGGCCTATGTGGCTCGCGACGCCGCCCGTTTCCCCAAGGAAGCGTTTCGCCTCACCTTCACCTCCAACCACGACGAAAACTCCTGGGCGGGTACCGAGTTTGAGCGCGAAGGCAAGGCGGCCGACGCCTGCGCCGTGCTCTGCTTCACCCTCCCCGGCTCCCAGCCGCTTATTTACACCGGCCAGGAGATTGGCCTGGACCGCCGCCTGGAATTCTTCGAGAAAGACCCCATCACGGACTGGGCACCCAATAAATACACCGCCTTCTGGAAGGCGCTGGTGAACCTCAAGCACCAGAATCCGGCCCTGGCTGCCGGCGAAAGGGGCGGTGCACTGTCCTGGATAGACGCTCCGGAAGGAGTAGTCGCTTTCAAACGTGAGCTGGGCGGCCACAGTGTCATCGTCCTGGCCAACTTTGGCATTCCCGCCAAGCAGGAGGCGGCTGAGGTAAAGGCCGATGCCAACGACAACCGTCCGCAGGGGGACAAGGTGGCCGTGCCTTTCCTGAACCTGGAAGCGCCTGCCGTCAATGTTACACTCACATTGGACGGCCATTACCGGAACGCCTTCTGTGACGAAATCTACAACAAAGGCGAGCTGGATATCCCTCTTGCGCCCGGAGCATACGTAGTTTTAACCCGATAACCCCATGAAAAAAAGCATTCTGATGGCTGCTGTCGCCCTTACCGCCGCCTGTTCGGCTCCGCAATCGTTGAACCCTGCCGATGTGGAGGAAGCGACAACGCAGGTGACCCGTGTGGAACCGCTGAGCTGGTGGACGGGCATGAAGACGGACCTGCAGCTCCTCATCCAGGGACCGGACATCGCCTCGTATGAGGTATCCATTCCCGGAGGCGGACTCAAGGTGAAACAAATCCACAAGGCCGACAGCCCCAACTTCCTCTTTGTGGACGTGGAAGTATCGGCCAAAGCCGCTGCAGACACCTATTACCTGGTGTTCTCCAAGGATGGAGAGTCGTTCAAGTACCCCTACCTCATCCGCGAACGGGAGCAGGGGAGCGCGGACCGGGAGAGTTACTCCACGGCCGACATGATTTACCTTGTTATGCCGGACCGATTTGCATCGGCCTTTCAGGATAACGACGAGGCCTGGCAGGGCGGGGAATACTTTGACGGTTCCGCCCGTCCCTGGACCGTTCCCGCCACGCCGGACAAGGTGGACCGGCAGGACCCGGTGGCCCGTCACGGCGGTGACATCCAGGGCATGATCAATCACCTGGACTATATCGCGGACCTGGGCGCCACGGCCATCTGGTGCACCCCGCTCCTCTTGGACAACCAGCCCCGGGAGAGTTACCACGGCTATGCCTGCGCGGACTATTACCATATCGACCCGCGTTTTGGCGACAACGCACATTACAAGACCTTTGTGGCCAAGGCGCACGAGAAAGGCCTCAAGGTAATCATGGACATTGTCACCAACCACTGCGGCACGGCGCACTGGTGGATGGAGGAGCCGCCGTTCAAGGACTGGTACCACGTGAACGAGCCCTACATGCAGATGAACGCCCTGTTCTCCGTGTACATGGACCCCAATGCCGCCCAGTGTGACCGCGAGCGGCAGGAGAGCGGCTGGTTCGTGCCTTCCATGCCGGATATGAACCTGGACAACCCCTTTGTGCTCAAATACTTCCAGCAGTGGGCCGTGTGGTGGATAGAATATGCCGGTCTGGACGGCCTCCGCGTGGATACCTATCCGTACAATGAGCCCGGTCCCATGTCCCAGTGGTGCAAGGCCGTCACCCACGAATATCCCAAGATGAACATTGTAGGGGAGTGCTGGGACTACAACATCCCGCAGGTGGCCTACTGGCAAAAGGACAACCCCAACAAGAACGGCTTCAACTCCAACCTTCCGTCCATCATGGACTTCCCGCTGGAGCACGCCATCCATACGGCACTCAGTGAAGACAAGGTGAACTGGGACGAAGGCATGACGCGCATCTACACGGTGCTGGCGCAGGATTTCGTGTATCAGGACCTGTCGCACATGCTCATCTTCTTCGCCAACCATGACCACGCCCGCAGTGGCGACACCTGGGGCGCGGACCCGCGGAAGATGAAGCTGGGCCTGGCCCTGCTGGCCACCCTCCGCGGCATTCCGCAGCTGTATTATGGCGACGAGATGATGTTCCTGGAGCGCAAGGACTGCCCGTCGCATGACGGCGCCAAGCGCATCGACTTCCCCGGTGGTTGGGAGGGGGACGGTTGTGACCTCTTCACTGCCATCGGCCGGGCCCAGGCGCCGGAGCTGTATGAAAGCGCCGCGGACCTGCACGACTACACCCGCACCCTTTTCCGCTGGCGCAAGGGCTGCAAGGCCGTCCAGGAAGGCAAGACGCTGCATTTCCTGTCCCGCCGCAACGAGGGCGCCCGCAACATCACGGACAACAGCTATGCCTACTTCCGCTACACGGACAAGGAAGCGGTGTTTGTCTATATCAACAATAATGAGGAACCCCGCACCCTGGACTGGGACCATTACGCCGAGTTTGTGAGCGGCCCGGTCACCGGAACGGACGTCCTCACCGGCGAGGCTATTACGCTCCAAAACGGCGTTTCCGTAGCCCCCAAGACTGCTTTAATTGTAGAATTTACCCGATAGCTGTCATTCTGAACGAAGTGAAGAATCTCGAAGTGAAGAATCTTAATATGAAACAATCCATTACATTGATTTTGTCTGGCATTCTGGCCCTGGCCGCCTGTTCCGCCCCCCAAGTGAAACCCATCGACCGCAATCCCCTCCAGAGCCCGGACGGCACGCTGGAACTTCGCGCCGACGTAGTGGACGGTGTCCCCATGTACTCCCTCAAGCATGGACAGACGGACGTCATCCTCCCTTCCCGTCTGGGTTACGACCTGGTAGGGGACCTGGATCTCAAGGATGGCTTCAAGCTGGACGACGTGAGCTACAGCTCCTTTGACGAGACCTGGGCCCCCGTCTGGGGCGAGGAAGCAAGCATCCGCAACCGCTACAACGAGATGCTCCTGAAGCTCTCCCGCGAGGACGGCGTGAGGATGAACATCCGTTTCCGCGTGTACAATGACGGCGTGGGCTTCCGCTACGAGTTCCCCATGGAGAACAAGCTTACCTATTTCAAGGTGGCCGATGAACTCACGGAATTCGCCCTCACCGGCGACCACACCGCCTGGTGGATCAGCGGCGACTACGACACGCAGGAGTACAATTACAACAAGTCCCGCCTGTCGGAGATCCGCTCCATCAACGGCGCCGACCGCCCGTACAACGCCTCCCAGTCCTATATCGGCCCTACCGCTGTGCAAACAGCCCTGCAGATGAAGACGGACGGGGGCCTGTACATCAACATCCACGAGGCCCGCGTGCTGGATTATTCTACCACTAACCTGGTTCTGGACGATAAGACCCTGGTGTTCCGCACGGCCCTCACCCCGGATGCCCAGGGCATCAAGGCCCGCCTCCAGGCCCCTTGTGTGAGCCCCTGGCGTACGGTCCAGGTGTGCGAAAAGGCCACCGACGTGCTGGCTTCCCGCCTTATCCTGAACCTGAACGACCCTTGCGCCCTGGAAGACGTGAGCTGGATTCACCCCGTGAAGTACATGGGCGTGTGGTGGGAGATGATTACCGGCAAGACGCACTGGTCCTATACATCGGACTTCCCGTCCGTGCAGCTGGGCGTGACGGACTATTCCAAGGCCAAGCCGCACGGCCGCCACGGCGCCAACAACGAGAATGTGCGCAGGTACATTGACTTTGCCGCTGCCAACGGCTTCGACGCCCTGCTCATCGAAGGCTGGAACGAAGGCTGGGAAGACTGGTTCGGCTGTCAGAAGGAGTTCGTGTTCGACTTCGTCACTCCGTATCCGGACTTTGACCTGCCGGCCCTGAACGCATACGCGCACAGCAAGGGCATACGCCTCATCATGCACCACGAAAGCTCCTCATCTACCGTGAATTACGAGCGCTGGATGGAGCAGGCCTATACCCTTATGAACCAATATGGCTACGACGCCGTGAAGAGCGGCTATGTGGGCGATATCATCCCCTTCGGCGAGCATCACTACAGCCAGCCGCTCATCACCCACTACCACCGTGCGGTGACGGAGGCGGCCAGGCATCATATCATGGTGAACGCGCACGAGGCGGTGCGTCCCACCGGCCTGTGCCGTACCTGGCCCAACATGATTGGCAACGAGAGCGCCATGGGCACGGAATTCCGCAGCGACATTAATCCGGGTCACACCTGCATTTTGCCGTTCACGCGTCTGCAGGGCGGGCCGATGGACTATACGCCCGGCATCTTTGAGCAGGACATGTCCGTCACGGCGCCCGGTCAGACGGGCAAGATGCGCCACACGATAGGCAACCAGCTGGGCCTGTATGTCACCTTCTACAGCCCGCTGCAGATGGCCGCGGACCTGCCGGAGAACTACGCCCGCTTCATGGACGCTTTCCAGTTCATCAAGGACGTGGCGGTGGACTGGGACAAGAGCCTGTATATAGAGGCGGAGCCTGGCGAGTACATTGTCACGGCGCGTCATCCCAAACTGGCTACGCTCAATGCCGGCCGACTGAACGGGACTTCCGGCGCCTACGACTTCGTGTATGCCGGCGGCCGCCTGCACGACGTCTGGTACGTGGGTGGCGTCTGCGGTGAAAACGCCCACGAGACCACCTTCAAGCTGGATTTCCTGCAGCCCGGCAAAACGTATGAAGCTACGCTGTATGCAGACGCTCCGGACGCCGACTATGAAACCAATCCCCAGGCCTATACCATTACGCACAGCACGGTGACGTCGGCCGATGTCCTGACGGTGCGCATGGCCCGCTCCGGCGGCTTCGGCCTGTCCCTTCGCGAAAAATAAACCATGGAAACCATCATCATCACCTGTATCAATAACGGCAAAACCTACGAACTGCCTTTGGGAGAGAAACTCTCCGCCATTGCGCCGGCAAGCGTTAATGACCCCAAAACCGGGAAGGACTATCCCGTGCTGGCGGCCCTGGTGGACCATCAGCTCAAGCCACTGGACTTCCAGCTGTTCTTCCCGCACAGCGTGGAGTTTATCGGCTACAATCATCCGGAAGGCCGGCGGACGTACCTGCGTTCGCTCAGTTTCCTGGCCCAGTGTGCCGCGCGCAAGCTGTTCCCGGACAAGGTGTTCAAGATTAACCACTCCCTGCCCAGCGGCCTGTACTGCAAGTTCCGCGCAGAGCACATTGCCGACGAAGACATCCTGCGCCTGAGGGACGAGATGCGCCGCCTGGTAGCCCTGGACCTGCCGTTCACCCAAACGAAAATGCGCTCGGACGAAGCCTGCGCCCTGTTCCGTGCGCAGAACCAGAAACTGAAGGCCGCTTTGCAGGAGTCATTGGGAACGTTCTTCTGCTCGGTATATTTCCTGGACGGTGTGGCCGACAATTTCTACGGTCCGCTGGTGCCTTCCACGGGCTTCCTGAAGGTGTTCGACCTCATGCCGTTCCACCACGGGTTCTGCCTGCAGTATCCTTCCAATGACGACATTACCCGCACCATTCCCCGCCAGAAGCAGAAAAAACTGACGGTCACCCTGAAGGAATACGGGTATTGGTGCAAGGCTACGGGCGTGGTGAGTGTGGCAGCCTTGAACCAGCGCCTGCTGGAGGGCAACGCCGTCACGCTCATCAACCTGTGTGAGGCCCGTCAGGAACGGGCCTATGCGGACCTGGCCGATAAGATTTATGACGTGCGCGACCGCGTGAAGATTGTCTTTCTGGCCGGGCCTTCGTCCAGCGGAAAAACGTCGTCGTCGCTGCGCCTGGCCCAGCAGTGCATGGTACGGGAGATGAATCCCAAGGTGATAGAGCTGGACAATTATTTTGTGTCCCGGGAACGCACCCCGCGCGACGCCGACGGCAATTACGACTACGAAGCCCTGGAGGCCATGGATCTGGAGCTGCTGGGAAACCACCTGAATACGCTGCTCGCAGGTGGGGAAGTGGAGCTCCCGCGCTTTGACTTCAAGGAAGGCCGGCCTTTCTTTGAGGGCAGGACGATGCATCTGGAGGAGAACGACATCCTCATCATGGAGGGCATCCATGCACTGGATCCGGCCATGGTGCCGTCCGTGGACCAGAGTCGCATTTTCCGCATTTATGCATCGGCCCTCACGTCCCTGAAGCTGGACGAGAACTGCTGCATTTCCACCACGGACAATCGCCTGCTGCGGCGCATGGTGCGCGACAACCGCGTGCGGGGCATCACCCCGGAAGACACCATCCTGCGCTGGCCCTCCGTGCGCAAGGGAGAGGACAAGTACATCTTCCCCTTCCAGGAGAATGCCGATGCCCAGTTCAACACGGCCCTGCTGTACGAATTGCCCCTGCTGAGGTATTACGCGGAACCGCTCCTGCGCCGCATTGTCCCTTCCTCTCCGGCCTATGCGGAGGCGGTGCGCCTGCTGCGTTTCCTCTCCTACATCCTGCCCCTGCAGCCTGCGGAGATAGCTGCCATTCCGCCCACCTCCATCCTCCGTGAATTCATCGGCGGCCAAACCTTGTAGGACCTTCTGCATAACAAAGGGGAATCAGCGCTTTTTTTGTGTATGATGAATGTAGGAATAATCGGTGCCGGGCACATTGCAGAAAAAGCCGCCCGCACACTTGCTCAAATGGATGGCATGCCGTGTCTTGCCATCGGGTCACGTTCGTTGGAAAGGGCGCAGGCGTTTGCCGCCCGATTTGGTATTCCACGGGCCTATGGCTCCTATGCGGACTTGCTGCAGGACCCGGACATCGGCCTGGTGTACATTGCTACGCCTCATTCCTGCCATTTTGAACAGGCCCGGGACGCCATCCTTGCCGGGAAACCCTGCCTGGTGGAGAAATCGTTCATGATGAACGCCGTCGAAGCGGCGGCCATCCTGGCGCTGGCCCGGGAGAAAGGGGTATTTATTGCAGAAGCCATGTGGCCCCGCTACATGCCGGTACGCACCCTGGCCCGGGAGGTGCTCGCCTCCGGGGTTATCGGCAAACCGCTTATGCTTACAGCCACGTTAGCGTATAATGTATCGGGGAAGGAACGGGTGCAACGCCCGGAATTGGGCGGCGGTGCCTTGCTGGACCTTGGGGTATATCTGCTCAACTTTGTGCGCATGTACTGCGACAGCCCCATCCGGGACCTCAGCACCTCCTGCATCCGTGCAGCCACCGGTGTCGATGCCTCCGAGGTCATCACCTGCATCCATGAGGACGGAACGCTGTCATCTGTGCAAGCTTCCGGATTCTCCCAGGGCGTCAACGAAGGGGTCATTGCAGGCACTACCGGCTACCTGGTCTTTGACGATCTTATCAATCCCACCTGCCTGCGGATTTGCCGGAAAGGGCATATTTTGGAACGGGAAATTCCTGTTCCTAAGCAGATTACGGGCTTTGAATACCAGTTTCAGGCCTGTGCAGACGCCATTTCTGCAGGCCGATTGGAGCCAGCGCAAATGCCCCATGCAGAAACGCTTTACATCATGCACCTGATGGACCGTCTCCGTACGGAATGGGGTGTTCCTACTTCCTCCGCGGTGGGTCCCGAGGGTCGCGGCTTGCGGGAAGGGGCGGGCCGGGCATGATGAGGTGGGCCGCGCTGGACAAGGTACCGCCACGGGCATGGCTTGGTGGGAAGGGACGAGAAGGCCCGCCACGAGTTATTTGCAAAAGGTTGGCTTTTGAGTAACCAACCTTTTGCACGAGTATTGATGTAGAGTGGTGTTTAATGGCGATTGTATGTCAGTGGTTGGCGGCGTAAAAACCAACC
>DFFY01000030.1 GCA_002371115.1 Bacteroidales bacterium UBA3764 | reverse complement strand
CCGAGTGTCGTGGGTTCGAGCCCCATCATCCACCCCAAGTGGCACTAACGCGCAGGGCTAACGCTTCGCAAGTGAGCTCAACGTTATTCCCATTCCTAAATCCCTCCCCTTGCAGGAGGGACTTTTTTATAGCACTATGCTGCCGGTGTGGAGGGGATAGGTGTTCTTCTCCACGGTGTATTTGCCGGCGGCGTCTTTCTTGAGCTGGTACAGGCACAGATTAAGCTTGGTGGGGGTATTCTTTTTCAGCAGGTCCCAAAGGGGGATGCTGAAATAGAAATTCTTGGTTTCCAGCTTCTTCTCGTCCATATATGCCGGGCTCTCGTGGTTGCCCTGGTGCAGCACATAGAAGGTGAATTCGTCCTGCATCTCGTTGGCCGTATAATAAAAGGTTATCAGATGGTCCTTGTCGCCGGAAGGGTCTCCGAACACGTTCATGGCCAGGTTGATGTACCCGCCGCTGATGCTTTGGCGCATCACTTCCACGGGGTCGTCGGGCTCGTTCTCCTCTTCCGTGTAGGGAAGGGCCTCCTCTATATCCACATGCAACACGTTTTTCAGCCGGATTTCCAGGTTGCGGTTCAGGATGTCGCAGACAATGAACAGGCGGGCTCCTTCTTTTTTCCAGACATCGCTGCCGCTTTCGTCATGAACCACGGTGAAGGTCAGTGCGCCGTCGGTAACCAGCTTACCCTGACAGACGGTTGCGAAATCGGGATAGTTTTGGAAACTGAAGATGTCTTCCTTGAGGCAGGATACGGCCATCAGGCAGCATAATAGGGGAAGAAGGATTCGTTTCATGCGTTTTTGTTTTTACGGGTGGGACGGGCGACAAACTGAATGTCAATGTCTTCTACAGTATAACCCTTGAACCGACGCCGTTTCAGGTGGGCGTTCACCAAATTCTGCAGTTCGTCATCCACCAGGTCCCGGTAGGTGTGATTCTCGCGGTCGTACAGGTGGATATGGTGCGTATTGTTGATGTCGAAGAACATCTTGTTGGTGGCCGACATGCGCCGGCTGTAAATCCGGTAGTCCGCCAGTTGGGACAGGATGTTATAGACCGATGCCGTTGTGACGTGGGAGCCGCGCCGGGCCAGTTCTTCGCTGACCATGTCGGCCGATGCATGGCCCAGGTCCATCATCACTTCATGGACTGCGATGCGTTGCCGCGTGGCTCTGAGTTTGTGTCGGCGGAGGTGGCTCCGGAATTCGTCCTGGGTCATCATGGGCTATTGTTTTAAAAGGGCTTGGGCATTGGCTACGGCTTCAGGCGTAATGTGGGCGCCGGAAAGCATCCGGGCCAGTTCCTGTACCCGGCCGTCGGCGTCCAGGGCCCGCACGGAGGTGACGCCGTCCGTTTTGGAAACCAGGTAATGGGCATTCCCCTTGGCGGCCACCTGCGGCAGGTGTGTAATGGCAAACACCTGCATGTCTTTTCCCATGGCGCATACCAGCGAGCCCATTTTGTCGGCCGTACTGCCGGAAACACCGGTGTCGATCTCGTCAAAAACCAGCGTGGGCATTTGCGTAAAACGGGCCATGACCGCTTTCAGGCCCAGCATGATGCGGGAAAGCTCGCCGCCCGACGCCGTCTTGGCCACGTCGGAGGGGGCATGGCCGGTGGACGAGAAGAGGAAACGGACGGTGTCGCTTCCGTCTGCGCCCGGCGTCGCCTCCTCCAGACGTACCTGAAACAGGGCATGGTCCAGGTCCAGGCCATGCAGCTGGGCCTCGATGGCACTGCCGAAAGCGCCGGCCGCGCGGGCCCGTTTCTCCTGCAGGGCATGGCAAAGGGCGAAGTGGCCTTCCCGGAGCGTTTCCACTTCTTTCCGGGCCTCCTGCACCTCTGTTTCCAGCCCCGTGGCATCCAGTACCAGGGATTGCAGCTGGTCCCGTTGGGCAATGAGCTCCGTCACGCTGCCAACGCCGTGTTTCTGCATCAGGCTGTATAGCAGGGACAGCCGTTCTTCCACTTCTTCCAGCCGGCGGGGGGAGGCTTCCGTTGCGGCATTCACACGGGCTATTTCCTGGGCGATGTCGTCCAGCTCCAGGCGGGCGGACGTAAGCCTTTCTTCCAGCGTTTCCAGCGAGGGAATGAAGCGGCTGGCTTTGTTCAGCCATTTGGCGGCTTCCCGCAGCTGTCCGGTGAGCGCTTCTCCGTTCTCCGGTGCCAGCAGATTCTCTGCAGCGCAGAGCGTCTCCTTAATTTCCTCCGCGTGCGCCAGTTGCTTTTGCTCCGCTTCCAGCGCTTCCAGTTCGCCTTCCTGTAAATGGGCTTTTTCCAGCCGTTCCCAGCGGGCGCTGTTGAATTCCTGCTGGTCGCGGGCCTGGGCAAGCCGCTGTTCCAGGTCGCTCAACTTGCGTTTCCCTTCTGCCAGTGCGTTCCAGGCACGTCCGCAGTCCTGACGCAGATGGTTGCATCCGGCCCACAGGTCCAGTGCTTCCATGCGGAAACGCTCGTCCTGCAGACGCAGCGTCTGGTGCTGGGAGTGGATATCCACCAGGTGGGCGCTCAGCTCCTGCAGCACGCTTACGCTCACGGGTTCGTCATTGGCAAATGAGCGTGAGCGTCCGCTACTGGCAACGGTACGGCGCAGGAGCAGGCGGTCGCCCTCGCAGGGAAGGTCTGCCCGTTCCAGGATTTCCCGCACCGGGGCGTCCATGCTGAATTCCGCCTCTACCACGCAGTGGTCCTGCAGCGGCCCCACCATACCGGCATCGGCCTTGGCGCCGAGCACCAGGGACAGGGCCCCCAGGAGGATGGATTTGCCAGCTCCGGTTTCTCCGCTTATAATAACCAAACCCTCCGGAAACGTGGTTTCCAGAGAGCCGATGAGAATATAATTGGAGACGGAGAGACTGTAGAGCATTATTCGTCCTTGCTAATGTCGATAGGGTTCTCGTTCTGGGCTTTGCGATAGAACAGGTCTCCGTTTTCGAATTCGGAAATGGCTACCAGGGCCGGTTTGGGCTGGCGCTCGTAGTATTTGGAGATTTCAATCTGCTCCTTGTTCTCAAACACTTCTTCCATGGTGTCGCGGTCGTTGCGGAACTCTTCCAGCTTTTTGGTGAGTTCTTTCTTCTCCGCCATGGCAATCTGGTTGGCGCGCTTATACAGGATGACCACCGATTCATAGATGTTGCCGGTAGGGGCGGCCAGGTTCTTGATGTCACGGGTTACCGTGTTTACGGGAATTTTCTTCTTGCTATCCATTTTCAATAATTCGTTATCTATATTAAATACCCGGCACTGTGGCCGGGAGTTTCAATTATTTTTTTCCAAAATCTTTTGCACCTGCCTGTAGTGGTCGTCCAGTTCCTTGCGGTAGTGCGATTCCGGATACTCTCCTATAAAATTAAGGTAGTCATCGACAAACACCATGTAGCGTTCCTTCTGTTTCTGCCATACGCTCAGGCGGGCGTAGTGGTAGGAAGCCATGGCCGTATAGTACAGGACGTCCTCGCGGTAATTGTTGTCTGCGTTGGTCTTGAGGACATTCCGCAGTTTGGTGCGCGCGGCGGGGTAGTCTTCCATGCGGTAATACTGCTTGCCGGCTTCATAGTCCTTGCGGTCCAGGCGGTCCTGCAGGTCCGCCATCATGCGGCGGCAGGCCTCCAGGTGGCCTTCATCTTCCGGATTTTCCCGCATATATTCCATGATGGCCGCCATGCAGGAGCGGGTGGGCGTCTGGTCCAGTTCCCAGCGGAGGGTGGCGCGGTACAGGCAGTCCAGCCGGTAGAAGCGGGCCTCGGCGTGAAAAGGGCTCTGGGGAAAGTCCTGCGTAAAGCGGGCGAAGTTGGATTCGGCCGTATAGTAGTCCCGGTTGCGGTAATTGGACAGGCCCCAGTAGTACTGGACCGTGTCGTCCCGGGCGGTGCCGTTGGTGAGTACGGCCATGGACTCAAACAGCTGGGCGGCTTTCTGGTACTTCTTTTTCTGGAAGTAATTCATGGCAGCGTCGTATTTGGCGTTGACATCGCTGGATGAAAGCAGGACCTCGTACTGGGATTTGCAGGCAAAGGCCGTCAGCAGCAATGCGCCCAGGGCTGCGATATAGGTGACTTTTCTCATGCTCTGTTAATTTACGTGCTCCAGGAGGAATTTTTCGGCATCGCGGGCGGCCATGCAGCCGGAAGCGGCGGCGGTGACGGCCTGGCGGTAACGCGGGTCCTGGACATCGCCGGCGGCGAACACACCGGGAACGCTGGTCTCCGAGCTTTTGCCTTCCGTTACAATGTAGCCGGCCTGGTCCAGCTTGAGCCAGGGCGCAAAGAGGGCCGATGCGGGGGTGTGCCCGATGGCCAGGAAGAATCCGTCGATGGCAATATCGAACACCTCTCCGTCCTTGCGCAGCAGGCGGGCGCCGGTAACTCCCATGGCGTCGCCCAGGACTTCCTGCGTATTGCAGTTCCACAGCACCTCGATGTTGTCCTTGGCGAGCACTTTCTCCTGCATGATTTTGGAGGCGCGGAATACGTCGCGGCGCACAATCATGTAAACTTTTTTGGCCAGGCCGGCCAGGTACAGCGCTTCTTCGCAGGCGGTGTCGCCGCCGCCTACCACTGCCACGGTGCGCTTGCGGTAGAAGAAACCGTCGCAGGTGGCGCAGGCGCTCACGCCCGCTCCTTTGTACTTCTCTTCCGAAGGCAGTCCCAGGTAACGGGCCTGGGCACCGGTGGCGATGATGAGGGTATCGGCCTCAATTTCTTTTTCCGCGTCGATGGTGATGCGGAAGGGCCGCTGGCCCAGTTCCACGGCCGTTGCGGTTCCCTGGCGCACATCGGCTCCGAAATTCCGTGCCTGCTGACGCAGGTTTTCCATGAGGGTATTGGCATCCACGCCGTCCGGCCATCCGGGGAAATTCTCCACGATGGTAGTGGTGGTGAGCTGCCCGCCGGGCTGGACGCCTTCATATACAACCGGGGAGAGGTTGGCGCGCGCCGCATAGATGGCGGCCGTGAAACCGGCGGGGCCTCCGCCCAGAATAAGGGTCTTAACGTGTTCCATGCAATTTAGTCTTCAAGCGAGGTGGTATAGTCTTTCTGGAAAATGATGCGACGGACCGCTTTATTATACCGGTTGCCGTTTTCATCGTCCCCAAACAGGAAATCGGTGTGCAGGCCCTTTCCCTTTTCGTCGGCCAGATGGCCGGTCCAAGCGTTTCCGTGAAGGGAGACGGCCTTGACAAAGTAGCGGGTGACGTCATATCCCTGGAAGGCGAACTGGGACGGCTCCGTGCGGAACAGGGCGCGGTAGGCCCTGACAAAGCGGTCAACTTCCGGAGCGGTGTAGTCTGCAAAGTAAGCGGTGCTGATGTGGAGGGACGCGTCGTGATAGGCGCTGCCTTCAATGGTGTCGAAGGTGCGGACTTTGGAGGGTGCGTACAGGACAATGTCGTAGCCCTTGCCCTGCATGATGCCCAGGTTGCGGACTACGTCGCCCATGAAGGCTTCGCTCTCGGAGGCCACCACCACGCGGTTGCGTCCTTCCCGCGCCATCTTTTCCGTGAGGACGGCGGGGATGCCGCGGCCTTCCACTATGGCGTAATTGAGAATGTCATAGGTCAGGTCCTTGCGGGCCAGGGCGCTGCGGATGGCTACGGCAGCGGTAAAGTTACTGGCGCCTTTTTCCGTAATCAGGAATACTTTGTCTTCCTCGCCGGTGTCCTCTTTCACCCATTGGGCCAGGTCTTCGTACTGATGGTCTGCGGCGCAGGGCACCTGGATGAAATTATGGTAATAAGCAGCAAGTACGGCGGCTTTCTGATCCAGCGGGGAAATGACCGGAACCTGGTTCTCCACCCGCTGCAGAATGGCCTCCAAATCCCGGGAAGCCACGGGGCCCAGCACAAAGTCGCTGTTGAGCAGCGCTTCGGTGGGCGGCAGCCCGGCCGAGAGGTCATAGATATGGGCCTGCACTTGGGCTCCTTCCGCTTCCAGGTCTTTCAGGGCCATGAGCACGCCGGAGTAGAAGTCCATGTTCAGTTCGCTGGTCTGGCCGCCTGCATGCAGGGGCAGCACCAGTGAGAAGTCCACGCCTTCATGCTTGCGGATGTCCAGCAGGGTGCTCTCCGCGGCCGTTTCCTCGGGAGCGGAGACCTCGGTGGCCGTGGCGGCGGGAGCAAGCGGGGCGGCAAGGGAATCGGCAGGGCTTTCCGCCACCACCGCCTTCACGGGGATGCGCAGCACCTGACGGGTATTCAACTTCTTGCTCTTCAGGTTGTTCAGCTCCATGATTTCCTTCACCGTTACGTCGTAGCGCCGGGCAATGTCCTCAATGTCCTCGTACCATTTTACGGAGTGCTCCGTGTAGGAACCGTCGCTCTGCGTGGTTTTTTCTTCCTGTTGTTCCGCAGCTTCGCGGTAGGGAACCAGCAGGATGGCGTTTTTCTGCAGGCCGGTCTGTCGCAGGGAAGGATTGGCTTCGTACAGGTCGTCCACGCTTACGCCATAGGCCTTGGAGATGCCGAACAGGGTCTGACGTTCCAGCACCACATGGGACAGGTACACCTTGCCGTTCAGTTTCACCTTCTCCTTGGAAAGGGTGACAGGCGTAGATACATAATCCTGTGCCACGGCCGTGGCGCTGCACAGCAGCAGAAGCGAAGACAGGAGGGTAATCAGTCGTTTCATGACAATTCATTTATAAGCTGGAAGCGAAGGTGGTCAGCGCATCGCAGAAACGGTGCCAGCTGAGCCGGTCTTTCTCTTCTTGCATGGCCCTTTTGCAGCGTTCCTGCAGGGCAGGGTCTGAAAAGTAGCGGATAATATCTTTGCGGATGGCTTCCGGACTGGCTTCGGGAGACACAATTCCCGTGCCACGGTTGCCGATAGTCTCCTTGAGACCGCCTACGTCCGTCACAATCATGGGCACGCCGAAGTGACAGGCAATGGCGCTGATGCCGCTCTGGGTGGCGCTCCGGTAGGGGAGGACGGCGGCATCTGCCGCACTGAAGAAATTTTTCACCTCCGAGTCCCGGATGTAGTCCGGAAAAACAAAGACGCGGTCTTTGCCGGGCAGCGAATCAATCTGCGTCCGGTATTTGTCGAAGGAGCCGTACGGCTCTCCGGCAACGACCAGCTGATAGTCCTCCGGCAGGCCCCGGAAAGCCTCCAACAGGATGTCCAGGCCTTTGTAATCCCGGATGAGCCCAAAGAAAAGGAGCGTCTTTCGGTTTGGGTCTATCCCCAGTTTGCGCGCCGCTTCTTCCCGCGGCAGTGCAGCCCCGAAATGGGCGTAAATGGGGTGGGGAAGCAGGATGTGGGGTGCGTTGGGGCGGAGGGAAAGCAAATCCCGCTGCACTTGTTCCGACATGCTCACGAATCCGGTACAACCCTTCAGGAAATAACGGGTGAGCGGCTTGTCGAACCAGTGGGGTTCGTGGGGAATCACGTTGTCCAGTACCACCACGCTTTTGCAGCCGCAATGACGGGCTACATATCCCAGGGAGGGGGCGAACCACGACATCCAGTACTTCATTACCAGCACATCCGCTTTCCAGGCGCGGATGGCCCGCGCGGTTTTGCGCCAGGTGAAGGGATTGACGGTGTCCAGGACGGCTGTCGCCTGAACCGGCGTGGCTTCATCTTCCGGGGTTACATACTGGGTTTTGCCGGGGAAAAGGAGGCCGGGATACTGCCGGGAAAAGGAGAAGGCCCGGGTATCATGACATT
>DFFY01000009.1 GCA_002371115.1 Bacteroidales bacterium UBA3764 | reverse complement strand
GTCAACCATTCTCAGGGAAGGTCACCATATACATTATTAAGTGCAGAAAAGTGTAAGCCTTTCACATTTTTCTGCGGTTGATTGCAAAGATAGCGTTCGTTTTTGAGTTGTGCAAATATTTATAAAAACTACCCACGTCAGAGTAACAAATAATTACACTACTCTATTAAATGCTAAAAAAGGACTTTCCAGTATCACATAACAAGCTAAAAAACAGCAATTTACGCACAATTTTTACGCATAATGAGCGAAAGGTCGTGCGTTTTTTAAATGCCTAATACCTCAATAGATAGATGGGAATGTTCAAAAGATTTTTGTCTATTTTCAGAACTGTTTATGCGCTCTGATGGGTAAAATTGTCGAAATTTACTCTCCGAGCGCTTTTTCCATAGCATCCATTGCCTCGGCCGATAAATCCCAAGCCATGGCCCTCTTTGACAAAAGCCAGGAGGACAGGGCCGATTAATTATGAGTTGCAAGTTGGAGAAATCGATATTTGGCTGGGGTGCGGTTAACTGGTCGAAATTTTACCAGCCAACCTCAAAAAAGCCCGTTTTTGCGTTTAGGTGGTCAAAAAATTACCAGCTAACCGCACTGTGAATACGTGTTATAATCCTTTTCTGACAATTGCAAATATAGAAAAACCGGTGAATGAGGGAAAATTTTTCCGGGAAATGCAGGAGGGTTATCGGCCTGCATTTCGTCTCGTTCCCAACTTTCGGCAATCTTCTTCATGGCGTCGGACTTGGTGCTCATGACGACGTCAATGTAGGGTTTCACACAAAAGCCCCTTGGTCCCGGGCGGATTATTCAGGACGCCTGATATTCTCAGTCGTTAAAGCTGAAAGGCGTAATTTTCACGTTATCGCCGTAAATGGTTTTAAAGTCGTCCCGCATGGAGATGACATGGTAGCCGGCGGCGCGCCACTGTTCGCCCAACTTCAGGGCTTTCTCACGGTTGGCATGGTCGCGGGCCTCGTCATCGGCAATGAGCATGAAGGCGGCGGTCTTGTACTCGGTATTGCTCAGACAGAAGTTGTGCATGGCACTGTCCCCGCCGCTGTTTCCGAAGGAGAGCACCGGCACCTTTCCAATCTCCTGCATGATTTGCAGTACCTTGTTGGTTTTCAGGTTCTTGATAATCAGCTGGTCGGTTCGGACAAGCTCTTCCTCCCGGCCAAAGGTGTAGTTGACGCCTTCTTCATCGCCTTGTGCAGAAGATTGCAGCTTTACGTCCATGCCGATGACCCGGTTGGGGGCAATGCCGATAGCCTCTACCAGCGCCCTGCAAATGAAGCGGTCGGAGCCGGAGACTACATAATAGGTAAATCCGTTGTCTTCCAAATACTTAAACACCTCAAGCATGGGCTTGTAAAAGCTTTGGCCATAGGTCATTCCCGTAAAACCGTTCGCCGGCTTGGCCGCGTATGCTTTCACATAGGCGTCGAACTCGGCAAGGGTCATGCCGGCATAGGCCGTTGCGGCAGCCTGGGCGTGTTTCATGTCAAAGTGGTCCGGAAGTTTGGCCCCGAGGCGGACAAAGTCCCGGATTTCCTGGGCGGTCTCCTTCACTTCCCCGGGGGCCGAGTCCCTATAGTTTTCATCGTCCAAAACCCTGTATTCCAGTAGGTTATACTCGAAATAAGTAGGATACAGCTCACCCACGAAGGTGCCGTCCATGTCAAAAGTGGCAATCCGGTCCTCCGGCTTGATGTAATTTGGGGAAGAAGGATCCGTTACGTCCTTCACATATTCCTGCAGGGCGGTAAGGGCTTCGCAGGAATTCCACAGGGTGAAATACTGTTTGGGTGCATCCGGAGCCATTTTGCTGCATCCGGAAAACAACACCAGCACAGCGGCAAACAACACAATCTTTTTTGTTCTCATCATTCAACCGTCAAATTTGCGTGCAAAGATAATCATTAAATCCTACGCGCCCCGTTGGCAATCCACACCTCCTCCTCCGAGGTCGCCTGTCCGTTGGCAGAAAACGGGAAAAGAGAAAGCATAAGGCCGATAAATGTGGCGAGACGTTTCATTCGGCAATCGTTAAACCAGTATCTTAATTCTGAAACCGCGGGTGGTGGGCTCTTCCACCACCTGCTTAACTTTTGCCCGGATGCCGTCCATGGCAGGCCCCTGGGGCAGCGGAGACGCAGTAGCGCCTTCCATCATGAAGTCCAGAGCGGTTTCGCCGGACAGCGCCGCATGTGTGAGGCGCAAGGTGAGCGGCCGCACGTCCTTGAGGTGTGTAAAGAGCATTTCCTCCGTTACCGCGTAGATGAGTTCCACCTTGGTGTCCAGGTTGTATTTGTGGCAGAATTGCTTCACCTGCGTGTCAATGCCAATATAGTCAAAATCGTCGGAGTCTATCTGGAACACCAGTTTCTGGATGCGGTTCACGAAGGCCTTGGTGGCGCTGTGCACGGGGTGCTCGAAAATCTGCTCCGGCGTGCCGTCCTCGTAAATGATGCCCTCGTTCATGAAGAAAATGCGCGTGCTCACATCGCGGGCAAAACGCATCTCATGCGTGACGATGAGCATGGTGAGCCCGTCCTTGGCCAGCTGGCGGATGACGCTGAGCACCTCCCCCACCATCGTCGGGTCCAGGGCCGATGTAGGCTCATCGAACAGAATCACCTCCGGATGCATGGCCAGCGCACGGGCGATGGCTACCCGCTGCTTCTGGCCGCCGGAAAGCGACGACGGATATACATCGGCCTTCTGGGCCAGGCCCACCTTGGCGAGCAGGTCCATGGCTTCCTTCCGGGCATCGGCTTCCGCCACGTCCCGCAGGCGCATGGGCGCATAAATGATGTTCTCCAGCACCGTCAGGTGGTCAAAGAGGTTGAAACTCTGGAACACCATGCCCATTTTCTGGCGCAGTTTGTCCAGGCGGTAGCCCTTGGCCATGATGTTTTCGCCATCGACCCAAATTTCACCGCCGGTGGGCGGTTCCAGCATGTTGATGGCGCGCAGGAGCGTGCTTTTTCCGGTTCCGGAAGGGCCGATGATGCTGATGACCTCTCCCCTTTCAATCTCACAGTTCACATCCTTGAGGACGGTGATTTTGCTGCCGTCCGGATTGTTGAATGTCTTGCTTAAATGCTTGATTCTAATCATGTTGTTTCTTTTTAAGGAAGAGGTTGAGCAAAATGCGGACAGCCCAGGCAATTGCAAAATACAGGATGGTCACCACAGCCAGCGGAATGAGGGCGTCGAAGGTGCGGCTGCGGATGAGGTCGCTGGCCCGCGTGAGGTCCTGGATGGCAATATAGCCCACGATGGACGTCTCCTTGAGCAGCGACACGCAGGCGCCGATGTACAGCGGCAGGCCTTTCTGCACCGCCTGCGGCAGCACGATGCCCGTGAAGGTGCGCAGCGGCGTGAAGCCCAGGGCCAGGCCCGCTTCCGTCTGTCCGTACGGAATGGCGGAAATGGCTGAGTTAAAGATACTTCCGGCCGATGCTGCGAAGGTGCAGGCAAAGGTGACTATCGCAACCGCCGTGGCGTTCACTCCGCTCCCGGCAAACACCACGTAAAACATGATGAGCAGGAGTACAAGCGTAGGAATGCCGTCGATGAATCCGCCGTAAAGGTCCGCCACGGTGCGCAGCCATTTGCGGCGGGACCGCTTGGCGGCGCAGACAAAGGCGCCCAGGATGGTGCCCAGCAGAATGGCGAAGAGCGTGATTTCCAGCGTTTTCAGCAGGCCGTCCACAATGAGTTTCCATCGGCCTTCCGTAATCAGGTTCATGCGCAGGCGCTCCATGAGGCCCACGTGGTCGGTATTGCTGCGGTCCACCACAAAGTAGCCGGGATGGCAGTGATAGTACGGCGTGCTGAAGTCCACGGATTTCTTTCGCTCTTCCGTCACAAACAGGCAGGCCGACACCACGTCCACCTGCCCGCTCTGCAGCGCGAGCATGGCAGAGCCCAGGTCCTGGAACTTCATGTCCATGGGCCGGCCCAGCGAGGCGGCGAAGCGGCGCAGCAAATCCGGGTCCAGGCCCTGCCAGACGCCACCGTCGCCCAGGAAACTGATGGGCTCCAGGCAGGCGGCGGTGATGCAGCGGAGCGGTTCCGCATTCTTGTCCACAGCAGGCATTTCGGGTCTGCGGTCCTCTGTTCCGGCGGTCCAGTAGTCCACCACGCCATCGACCCCGGGAGAGGCCAGGAATGCATTCAGCTGCTCCTGCAGCTCCGTATTTCCTTTCCTGAGGGCAAACGCCACGTCAAAGCTCTCTTCTCCGCGCAGGGCTTTTTTCAGGCCCAGGCGCTTCATGGTTTCCGGCGTCAATGCAACTTCGTCCGTGATAAAGACATCCGTCTTATCCTGCCGGAGGGCCTGCAGGCCATCGGCCTCGGAATTCACCACGAACAGCTCGATTTCCTTGACGGGCGAATATTTCTGCTCGTAATAACTGCCGTTGGGGCAGCCCACCCGCAGGCCTTTCAAGTCCTCTTCTGAATGCAGGACGATAGTACTGTCTTGTTTTTGGGCACAACTGAAAACGCCCAGGAGCGCCAGCAGCCCGGCAATGAGTTTATTCTTTGTCATCGTCAATCAGTCATTTGTGCCCAAAGATACAAATTTAATTTTTCCCTGCCAGCATTTTCTTTATCTGGCACGACTTGTCCCTGCAGCCTGTGCAGCGCAGGTTTCGGTTAGTTTCCTAATATACTGGTTGACGATGGGCTGGAGTTTGGCCAGATCCACCTTGCCGTCCGTGAGGATGCGCTCGTCCGCGCTCTGGTTCACCACCTCGCCGATGAGGATGCCATCGGCCCAGCTAATTACCTTGCACTCAAGCGTATAGGGATATTCGTTGACAATGGGTGCGTCCACGTTGGGGCTGGGCGTGACGGTGAAGCCGGCCTTGGCCACCTTGTCCGGGACCTTGTTGCCGCTCACCAAACCGAGGTAGTCCGATTCCGCTACGGTGTGGATGTCGGCAAAGCTTACGGTAAAGGCGCCGGTAAGTTCCAGATTTTCAGTAGTTTTGTGCTTGGACAGGCTCACCACAATTTTGTTGTGGTCGTACTGGCCGGCCCAGGCGGCCATCATCACGCCCGGGCCAGAGATTTCTCGACTCGCTGCACTCGCTCGAAATGACAAAAATGCCGATAAAACATCACACCAACATTTTGTTCAACACCTTCTCCGGCACATCTCCCACATGGGTCCGCACCACGTCCTTCAAAAACGAGAGTGACTCTTCCGGCGTCCGGGAGGACTGCAAGGAGCGCGGCTTGAACCCCGGAAACGGGAAATCCAGGTCCTCGAACAGGGCCTCCGGCGAGCAGAAGGAACTCCGCTGCCAGCCGTTGTAGTGCAAATCGGCCCCGCGATACACCCGCTGGATGTCGCCGGTAACCACGCGCGCCTGATACTGCAGCTTGGTCATCACAGCATCGGCCGCGCTCTTTTTCACGCCCAGAAGCTTGCGGATATCGCCCATGCTGATACTCCCCTGCTCCTCCATCAACTCCAGCACCCGCGACTCGGTAGCAGATGGCACAAGCCGGGAGCGCCGCCAGTTCATGAGCTCGCGGTACACTTCCACGCTCGCAAACGCCGCCTTGCCGCCCCAGAGAAACTTTCCATAGGCGATGTCGCCGCTCTGCACGCACTCAATTTTCCAGTCCCATGGGCCCAGGAAATCGTCCTGGAACCAATTTTCCCGGGACGTATGTTCTTCGATGGAAAAGCCGGGAATGGCGTTCGCAAAAAACGGAATGAGACCATACGATAAGATGAGGTCGTGCATGGTCTCCGGGCTCACGACACTGCCCCCGACCCCCCTATGCTCAGTTATGGACATCTCAGATAAGCGTTACGCCGTGCCCGCAGGCGGGCAAATATTTCTCCAACAAATCGGCCGTACGCAGTTTCACAAAGCCGGTGTCGATGCCGTCGGTGCAAGCGAACCAGGGCGCAGAAGCCACGTCACGGTCCATCACCAGGTGCACGGAAGCGGTCGACGGCAGCACCGCGCTCAAAATAGTGGTTGCGCCCACCTGCACGCCCGTAAGCGCCAATAACTTTTCTGCCGATGCAAACGACACCCGCGGAATCCCCAGCGCCGCACAGAAATCGCGCGTGACAAAGGGCTTGTCCGCCGCCGTCACGTACAAATAGAATTCGGTCTGTTGCCGATTACAAACAAACACCGTCTTAACAATGCGCGCGCCCAGGCCCGCGTCAATGTGCTTGCAATCCTCCATGGTGATGCCCGGGTCCGTGTCCACGCGCTCGAACGCAATGCCCAGACGCGAAAAAGTCTCGTACACGGCCGCACGCAGCGGCGTCTCACAACGGTCCGGCGGAGTGCACAAACGCTCACTCACGTAAAATGAGCGGCCAAAGAGTAGCGTCCGCAGCTCCGTCACGGAACCCGCAAAGCCATAATCGGCACTTTCCCCCATGGGCCGATATCCCCAGCCCACGGCGATGGCCCCGATTCCCCCGTTCCTGGCGGTTTGCATATCGGTGCCGGAATCCCCTACCAGAACGGCATCTTCCTTGTCGATACCGGCCGCCCGCAGCACCTCCCCTACAATTTCCGGGTCCGGCTTGAGCGGATACCCCTCCCGGTTGCCCAGGATGGCCACAAAGGGAATCTCGGGGAAGAACTCCCGGATCAGGAGCTCCGTTCCCGCCTGAAATTTATTGGATGCGACCGCCATCTTTACGCCTGCCGCATGGAGGTCTTTCAGCAAATCCTGCATGCCCGGGTAAGGACGGGTATGCACGTCGATATGCGCAGTATAATATGCCTTGAAGTCTGCCAGGGTAGCATCCACCAGGGTATCGTCCCCCTGCAAATCGGATGGCAAGGCCTGCAGAACAAGATTCCGGACGCCATGCCCCACCATGGTGCGGTATTCCACCATGCTGTGCAGCGGGAACTCCCTCCGTGCAAGGGCATGGTTGACGGCCTCCCCCAGGTCCTCCAGGGTGTCAATCAGCGTGCCGTCCAAATCAAAGAGAATCAGCTTGTACATGGCCTCAGAGTAGTCCATACCACGGTATTTGCTCATGGCGCACATCTCGGTAGCGATGTCGTAGTTATCCACGATACGCTCCTTGAACTGAACCTTGCCAACCTCGGCCAAATCTCTTAATTCCAGTATCTCTTTTTCGGTCATAGCCTTCAAGTTTTCACAAAAGTAAGCATTTTTTTCGCGTCCTTACAACAAATTGTTGAATTTGGTCATGGATGGCTATAAGCTCAACAAAGTGGCTCCACGTCAATATATTCACGAGCAACCTTGACCATGCGCTTGGTGGCGTCGGACCAGGAGTTGACGACGGAGCCGTTTTTTTCAGCGAAGACGGAAACGATGCGAAAGACGGGATGAACTGCCGGCATAAAAGTCCACATGGACATCCCTGTCACCGACAAAGAGTTTATACGAGCCCGCAGCATCTGCCACGGAATAACGCCGGATTCCTGCCGCATATTCC
Source organism: Bacteroidales bacterium UBA3764 (assembly GCA_002371115.1). Lineage (GTDB taxonomy): Bacteria > Bacteroidota > Bacteroidia > Bacteroidales > UBA932 > Cryptobacteroides. The sequence continues at coordinate 33,313 of DFFY01000009.1, read as the reverse complement.
TGCATCACGGCGTCAGTGATTTCTGTCCTTCGGGAACTGTCCCTGTATTCAAGAACGCCGAATCCGGATTTCCCGGAAGCCAGTTCCTTATAGGAGCCCTCGGATTCGCTAGCCCATACACTGCTCATTGTTATCTGCGTAATTCTTCCGCCATCACCATACCAGTCCAGCAGTTCGGTCCGGTGGACGTGACCGCAAAGGACAATCGCACGCGACTGGGCCAACAGTTTCCGGACATAGCGCCTTTCCTCTTTCATGGGATCCGTTCTTCCGCCCATGAGGTACCACCAGAAGTATTTACCGCTGTCGAAAGGAAATACCGGCGAATGACAAACGACAAATACATGTCTTGCGCCTTCGGCTCCTTTCAGCAGTTTCTCTATAATCCCGCCATCCGGTTTCGTGAAGTCTATCACAACGTATGAATCCGGCCCTGCCGTAAAAGCGAAAGAGGTGTCAGAAATTTCCTGTTTCAACTCCTGTGACATCCTCGCGGTCATATATCTGCGATAAGCGGCTGCGGCTGTCTCATCGTCATTGGCCCGGACGTCGTGATTGCCGACAACGGTCACGAAGGGCAAATCCGGAGAAAGACTTTCCTTGAAATAATCCATCGCATCGGACAAGAAACGCTCATGTATCTCGGCGGACGCCGTATCTCCCTGAATTAAATCTCCCATCTGAAGGACGAAACGGGTATCATCATCGACAAGGCAGGCCGCCCGCTTGACAAGGTCCTTGCAGCGTCCGCTCCACATATTCCCATTGCGAACGAACTCCTGCCGATGATTCGCTTCCCGTTTTTTGTTTTCCAGAAAGTAGCCTGCATGATATTTTAACGGATCGGCATCGTCATAGTGGGTATCGCCGAGTATAACGACCGAATATTTATCCTCCGCACTCTTTCGGGCCAATATGTCCGGAGCAGGCAGGACGAGTCCCAATGCACCTGCGGCCGAAATTTTAAGAAATTCACGCCTGTCCATATCACTGCCTATTCAACGACAACTTCCGAAGAGTCCCGGATGTCAGTTGCAGAAGAAGCGGCCTCGATGGTAAACGTCCCCGGAGTCACCGTCCAGTCGTGGGACAGTACATCGTACCACGCAAATGCGCTCCGGTCAAGATGCAGCGTTACGCTCACCGTCTTTCCCTTCGGCACCATCACTTTCTCGAAAGCCTTGAGTTCACGCTTCGGCCGGGCGATGACGGGATTGTTTTCACCTACATACAGCTGTACGGTCTCCTTGGCATCGACCTTACCGGTATTTGTAATGTCGATTTTTACGTCAAATCCGTCACCTGAAGGTTCCACGCTCATGTTCCCATACTGAAAATCAGCATAAGACAGTCCGTACCCGAAAGGATAGAGCGGGCCGGTTGTGTATCCCCTGTAACCATTGAAGACGCCTTCGCCATAGACAATGTTCATTATGGTATCACCTCTCTTTGTGAGCGGCTTCATGGGAAGATAGAAGGCCTGCGCAGGATTGTCTTCAATGTGAAGCGGGAAAGAAACAGGGAGTTTGCCGGAGGGGGATACTTTGCCGTAAATGATGTCGGCAAGCGCCTTTCCGCCTTCCTGTCCCGGATACCATGCCCAGAGTATTGCATCGGAAAGGCTTTCCAGGCGGGAAAGGTCCACGGCACCGCCGGAATTGACAACAAGGATTACTTTCTTTCCTGCCTCCTTCGCCGCCCTGACAAGGTCTTCCTGCCCTGAAGGAAGGGCAAAGGTACGGTCGCTGTTTTCCTTCTCTGACGCGCTGCTGAATCCCAGGGCGATGATTTCCACGTCAGCCTTATCGCTGAATTTGGCGCCATTCTGCACAAGTCCGTCTTTAAGGGTGACTTTGTGAATCGCAGCTACGCGGCCGCTGCCGCCGCCGAAAGACACAACGTCGGCATTCGGCCCCGACAAAGAAACCTTCCGGCTCTTTTTAAGGGGTAGTATCCCGTTGTTCTTCAGGAGCACGACGCTCTCCGAAGCTATCCTGTAGGCGACATCTCTGGAATAAGGGTTGTCCAGGGCTATCGTGCTGTCCAGCTGAGGACGGTCAAGGAAACCGAAAGCGGAGAATGTGGCGAGGATACGTATAATCTTGGCATCCAGCTGTTCCGTACGAATCTGTCCTTTCTCTATCATGGGTTTAAGGATGGACGGCTTATAGCAGAACGCACGGGGCATTTCCAGGTCCACTCCGTTTTCCACCGCAGTCACCGGAACATAAGTGGAGGTCCAGTCGGACATGACAAAGCCTTTGAAATTCCACTTCCCTCTCAGGGTTTCTTCCAGCAGCCAATTGTTTTCTGCGGAATGCACGCCGTTCAATGGATTGTAACTGGTCATGACAGAAGCAACCCCGGCCCTTTCAACGGCGGCCCTGAATGCCGGAAAATAGATTTCATTGATTGTTCGCTCATCAGCTACGGAATTGATGTGATGACGGTTATACTCCTGGTTGTTAAGGGCAAAATGCTTGATGGTGGCCATGACACCCTGAGACTGTACGCCCTGGATATATGCCACGGCAGTTTCGGCCGCAAGGCAGGGGTCTTCCCCGAAATACTCGAAATTCCTTCCGCAAAGAGGGCTGCGGGCGATGTTCACCCCGGGGCCCAGAAGAATGTGTACCCCTCTGGCGCGGGAATCCTGCCCAAGCGCAACACCCATCTCGCGGACCAGGTCCTTGTTCCAGCTCGCCGCAGCGGCTACGCCACTTGCGTAAAGGGTGCTTTCCGTATCGTTTCGTACTCCCTGAGGGCCGTCGGCCAGCCTGATGGACGGAATGCCGAGTCTCTCTACAGGAAGCGTATGGAAGCCGTCTTTGTAACCGGAGACAAAGCCAATTTTTTCATCAAGAGTCATTTTCCCCACCAAATCTACCGCACGGAGAACGTCTTTTTCAGTCGGCACCTGACAAAAAGCCGCAATGGAACAAATAAGACCGGCAGCAACCGACAGCATGTGTTTCATTTTCATATAAGCGAATTTGATTATTTTTGTTTCAACTCCAAACAGACTACCACAGGAAGTCTTCTTCACCGTCAAGAGGTTCGGAACCCGATGACCATTCGCCGTTGACGCGGACAGTACATAGCCCAGCATCGTAAACCGTCCCTATCTTGAGACGCAACGGAGCATCACCGGCCTCTCCAAGTGCCTTGACAATGTAGCCGCTCTCTGAAAGGACAATCTCCACAAGATCAGAATCGGTGTAAACAACGTATGCCCCGAACGGAACCGGCAAAGTTTTCCCGTCCTTCTCCCACAGAATGGAAACGCCATTTTCCGCCTTGTTCCCGACGGGAATCAGCGCCCCTGTCTCAAAGGAAGAACCGCCGAATATAAACGACCCGGAGATACTGCTCTCAAGAGGGACGGTCCTGCTGTCCCCGTTGGACGCCGTCACCTCAAGTGTGGTCTTTCCCGGTGAGAGGAAGGTGACAGTGCCACCGGCATATACTGCCGTGGCATTGTCCGTGGTTTTCCACTCGAAACTGATCCCGTCTCCCTCAATAACGGAAAGCCGCACATCCACCGTTCCCGACGGATAGCATACAATTCCGGAAGATGCATCCAGCCAATTATCCCCATCCAGATATTCGATGCTGAAGGAGAACGGGGCCTTGCAGACAAGGGCGCATTCTCCCTTGACACCGTTACCGGAAGTCGCGCTTATGACGGCTTCCCCAGGCGACAACGCCGTTACGGTCCCGTCCTGACTTACAGAAGCCACGCTTTCATCGGAAGAAGACCAGCTCACGCTGCGGTACGTAGCATTCTCGGGCAGAACGGATGCCTGGAGACGGACTTCACCGCCGACAGTGAGCGTATATGACGAAGGAGAGACAGTAACGGATTCAACCTCGGTCGGCCTCACGTGTACCTTGCACCCGTCCTTAAACTTGCCTGCGTTGGCATAAACCATGGTTTCCCCGATGGAAACGGCAGTGACAAGCCCGTCCTCCCCTACTGCGGCTATGATAGGATTATCCGATGTCCATACGACGGATACCTCGCCGGCGTCCTCCGGAACCATGGAAACGCCAAGTTTCACGGTCTCATCCAGATACAGCGATACCTCGGAAGGACTCACCTTTATCCCTTCGAGCGCACTTCCGGCGTTTTCCTTATTGCTACAGCCGGACAGCAGCACGAGGGAAAGAAGAAAAATATATCTTGAAACTTTCACCTTCTCAGTCTATTTAATGCATATATCGTCCAGGAACCAGCGGTGATACGTACCGGAGGAAGGCGAAGAGAACTGGATCTTCGTCGCGGCCGTCGCGCCGACAATCGTCTTGGTGATGGTCTGCCAGGCCTCGGTATCAATTCCTTCTATCTGGACGGAGGATTCGCCATCTATGGTGCCACCGCCAAGGATGGTGACCGTAATGGATGTTTCATCCGGGGTTTTGTTGTCCACCGCCTTGGAACTGGAGCCGGTCCGGTCACAGGCCGGATTCTTGTAAGCTGCCGCCTTGAAACTGAGGGTAAAGTCCCCTGCCTTGCCAACAGCCGGCGTGGTGAGCGTGCCGATGGCAGCCTCCGATGCTCCGCCCCCGGTAGTTTTCAGATAGCCTATCTGGGCATAACCCGGCCTTGAGTAACAGTTCTCCGCTGAAAAGCCGCTGACGGAAAGGGCATCCCCGCAAAGGTTTGCCATACCGGCAAGACGCTTGCGCTGACCACCTCCAAGGAAGTAGTCCACGCCTCCGGTAACGCCGTCGAAGCCCTCGAAATATACTGCATCAGAAGGCGTTTCGGAAGGCGTCACAGCAGGGTCATACACAGCCACGCATGAATGAACGCCAAATACTCCGGTAGTATTATAATTGATATCTCCGCTGCCGGGGAGTCCGTTGGCAGTAGAACCTCCGAATACCACATTGCCATAAGGCATCAGTTTCAGATACAGCATTCCTCCGGTATGGAAGGGAATTTCCGAGTCTATAGTGAACGTATAAAAAGGATAGACGGAGGCGCTGGTTCCTTGTTGTGCCTTCAAATCTACAGGGGTTTTCACCTCTCCCCAGACCTTGTTGTCGTTGGAATAGTAGAGTTTCCAATCCTTCAGGCCCCACTTGGCGCTTCTCGAGAGAAGACCTACAGAGACTTGGAAAATGGAAGGAAGATCCTGTGCGAGGGGAATGCCCACCTTGAAATAATTCTCGAAAGGCAAATCGGCCTGGGCCGTACGGTTGCTGAAGCAGCCGGTAAGAACCGGATCGTGCCCTCCGCTGTTGCACCACCATGTGGAGAACGGGGCGCTGCTGTTCCAGTTCTTGGCTCCAAGGCCGACGGTAGTCTGAACGGACAGGACGGCTCCGCTGGTCTTGTCTTTTGCCAGCGTGCCGGAAGCCATGGTGAAGGTATCGCCGCCGAAACCGGTCAGGGCTTCACCTTTGACAAGACTTCCCTTGTCCGAATAGGTCATGTCGCCGTTGGCTTCCTGAGCCTGCAGGAAGGACAGGGCATATGGCAGGGTAACCGCCGTGCCGCTTGCCGAAGCAGGACGGTTATAGGTCAGTTCTCCCATATTGTACACCTTGTTGCGGAGGAACTTCGTGGAAACGGCATAGTGGTCGATGTAGCAGGTGTTGCCCTCCGCCGTATCGAACGTCACGAACAGGCCGGCCTTGAGTTCACAGGGCATGATGGCCATATAGTACGTACCGGCGGCAAATGCCTCTCCTTCCGTGATATCGGCGTTATTGCCCGTACCGTGATCCGGGAAGAGGTACATATTGGAGTAGCGGCTGCCGCTCTTGTAATCACCGACATTGTAGCGGAGCGACGTGGAAGGCTTCTCACCGGTCAGATCGACATACTGGTCTCCGGAGAGGTACTCCCCGCTTCCGGTATGCACGCCGATACGGGTGATCTTCCCGTCCATATCGGCCGGAATGACGAACTTCAGGTGGCAGAGGATGTTCTTAAAGACGATCGGCTCGTTCTCCGGATCGGTCGTGGAGCCGACGGCGAAATTCAGGTACCGGCCGGCTGTCCCGCGATGTTCCGCGAAATCGCCGTTGTTGCCCCTCTGATACCGGGTCAGCCAGGCAATCAGCTTCCCGTCAGCGATGTTGACGGCGGCATCCTGGATGCGGGGCGTGAAGGCCCAGTAGATGCTCTTCCCTTTCGCAACGGGGTCATAATCATCGGATACAGCAAAGGAGGCCGTCTTCTTGTCCTCCGAGACCTCATAGGCCTGATAACGGGTGTCTTTCACATACCCTTCGGCAAAAGTGCCGGAGGAAGGCGCATACTCCTTTCCATCCCCGTCAAAGACCGACAGGGCGTCATTCGTCATCCAAAGGACATCCAGTCCGTTCTCGCCCAGGGTGGTCTTGGTGCCGGAGGGCGTTTCGGGGGTATCCCAGGTCGCCTTGAAGGTAAGGCCACGGGGAACGGCGGTCTCCTCCACATCGGAGACAGGGGCAACGGGATCATCGATTTCGGTCCGGTTGCAGGAGGCAGCAACAGCAAGGGCTGCAGTCATGAATAAAATACTGTACTTTTTCATAAGGCGATTACCATTCAAATTCAACTTCGTCTTCCAGCGATTCCGTTGAGGAGCCGTTGAAACTGTTGCAAGATAACACTTCCGGATTGAATGTCAGGACTTCCGTGCGCGGACTCTGATAATCCCCGCACTCCCCGTAAGGAGAAACATAACTTTTTGATTTATACATAATTATATGGTCTTTGAGAATTATTCTTCAAACTCCACCAGCCCTGCAATCGGGAAATGGTCTGAGATAAACTTGATGCCGTTCCACTTATCGTTTATCGTACGGTAGCTCCTCGGAATAAAACCGCTGTAGAAAATGAAATCGATAATACTTCCTCCGGAACCGCCAAAAGCGTTGTAGGTCGAAGCATGGTCGGTCTCCGGTGCCGTTTCCCTTATATTTTCCATAATTCCGTTAAGCGGATCAAATACTGTGGACGGCCATTTCTCGTTCATGTCTCCCGTCAGGAACGAAGGATAGTTTTCCGGATTGAGTTCCTTGAGTTTGGAGACTATCAGGTCCATCCCGTAAATCCGGTTTTCCAGTACAAGGTCCAGATGGGTATTTATATAAAAGAAATACCTGCCGGTTTTCAGATGCCTGAACTTCGCCCAGGTGCAGCAGCGACGGTACTTGCTGTCCTCCGCCCATCCCACGGAAGGCACAGTGGGCGTAGGCGACATCCAAAAGGTACCCCAGGACTCCATCTCTACGTCGGATGTCTTCCAAAAGATGGACATACGCTCTCCGGATCCCGACTCGGTGCCGGTCTCCCTGGACACGCCCACACACTCATATCCGTCCAGCGCATTTTTAATGTAGGACACCTGCTCGTACTGAGCCTCCTGAAGGCCGAATATCGTGGGATTCTCTACGTAGAACATAGGCGGAATTCCGCTACGCCTCTCCGTCCATGCGTTTGCCGTACCTGTATCCGCCGTACTAGTCCTTACATTGAACGTGATAATTTTAATTTGGTTGTCGGCAATCTCCACACGTTCCCTGTCTATGTCGGAGGAGCCTCCTGAGGACGGCGCAGCCCCCCTGGAAAAGTCGATTCCGTCTTCCGTGTATTCCGGGATAAAGTCGGAATTATCCATCCCGGAACATGCAGCAAGAAGAAGCGGTAAAAAAGCTAAGAAATTCATTTTCATTATTTTGTAACTGTAATATTATCTATAAACCAACGGGAGAATTCACCCGTCGCCGGATCGCTCGTGAACCTGATCCGCGTTGAGGGCGACGCCCCGGTAATTTTCAGCGTATGATGCGAGAATTCGTGCGTTGCAGAGATATTCTGGACGACGACGGACGAGGCTCCGTCTATGAGACCGTCGCCGATAACCTCTACAAGTATCCTTGTTATATCCGGATGCCCTACGTCCGAAGTGGTGATGTCGGCTCCGGACCGTATCGCCGGGGTTCGGTAGGCCGCAGCATCAAAAGTGAGGGTGAGATTGCCTGACACGCCAAGCTGAGGACTTTCCAGGGCTCCCGGTACATTGACATATTCTTTCCTGGTCGCCGCACGTTCGGAATCCACGAAGCCAATCTGGGCATAGCCGGGTCTCTCATAGACATGATGACCAGACATGGAGTTGAGCTGTTCCCCACTCCAGGCATCTATGGATTTGCCCGGATAGTTGGACAGCGCCGCAACCTTGTCTCCGATGAAGTAATCCACACCTCCGGTAAGGTTGTCAAACGGCTCGAACCAGACTACATCTCCTGCGGGGGATGGGGTACTCTGTACTTCGGGTGATGAAATAATGATGGCGGAATGCAGACGGATGAAACAACTTTTGCCATGACCGTCGGCCGAATTGCTCCCACCGACGCCCTTCGTACCATGCGGAACGAATTTCAGGTATAATACGTCACCTTTGACAAAGTCCGTTTCTGAAACAATCGGGATGGAATAATACAGGTAATAGGATCCGCCTTCGATAATATGGTCTATGAGGTAGTCTCCTCCTTTGAACCAGTTTTCCCTGTCTTTGGAATAGTATAGTGACCAGGTAGCGATGCTCCAGGTGTTTCCTCCCATACCGAAGGTGACGGTGAATTGCTCAGGCAAATCAAAAGAGAGAGGGACGTCCAGCCACCAGCCGCACTCCTCAGGAGGCACCGTCTTGCTGTCCATGGACACAAAACCGGCCGCATTTACATTGTCATGCGCCCCTGATTCAGCCCACATATTGGGCCCCAGGGTATTTGACGATGCCATGGCGTAGGCTGTCATCCACAAAGAAACACCGATGTCAGGATCCCTGTCCTCCGCTATCTTGCCCTTTGTCAGCGCGGTTTCGGAATTATAATACAATTTATTGTAGTTGATATACTTGCAGGCTCCGTCAAACTGCGAAGAACAGTAAAATGAGAACACGTAAGGCAATCCGGTTATACCGGGCTTTTCACCCAGCCGTTTTGTTCCGAAGTGAATCAGCCTGTCACTGAAAGGACGGATGTCGGTAATGCCGTTCTTCACGGCGCCGACAATTCCGGTAACTGAACCTCCGCCTTTCCCGTAAGACTGTGAGGCGAACGGAGCGTCCGGAGATACGACCATCCTCCCGAAATGCTCTATCTGTTCATCTGTAATTTTCGGAGAGCTGCCGAGGACGCCGCCGGTTTCCTCCTCAACCACCTGACAAGCCGGAATACAGACCAGCATGCTTTCGTACATTCCGCTTTCGATATCTTCGAGAGAAAGCGAATCAGCCTGCATGACAGGCGAAGTCGCTCCACCCTTCTGCGGCGCATCCTTGACATGAAGCGTCAGAATTCCGTCTTCGTCTCTTGAGAGCATTGCTCCTGCAAGACTGACAATCACTTCCTCGCCCTGTGAAGGAGCGGAAAACTTGTCTTCGGGGACGGTGACGGTTATTCCGGAGTTCTTCATGGAAAAAGAGTCTTCCATCGCAAAAGAAAACTCCCGGTAATTGGAAGCGGACGGCTCGGTAACCACAAATCCGCGGATGGTCCCCTGCAAAATAGTGTATCCGCCCGTGCGTTCCAGGGAGCGCACTTCACTGATTCTGGCCATTCCTTTCTCGGAAGCGGCACGTTGCACTATCTGTATTTCCCGCCTGATGGAGTTGTCGTCGGAGACAATGACTATTTTGCCACTTCGCTGGGAATCGGTATCATTTTCAAGGAGCTCAAGAACCATTGTGGCAGAGCCCCTGGATTCGCTTATTGAGGGACTTACCCACTCGAACACTTCATTTTCGCTGATGCGCCAGCTCACATTTGCAGTCAGGTGGACTTCATAACTGACGGGAAAATACGGAGCCTGGATATTTTCAAGGTCCACTTTGATAATGGGCGACGGCAGAAGCGTCCCTTTGTTACAGGCCGCAAGCAAAATAAGCGATGAAAGTATAGCGATTTTCTTCATGACCGTACCCATTTAAAATGATAAACCGTCATCCCAGCCTGGATTCTGCGTGATTGCGCCATGCGTAAGGATTCTGTCGTCCGTGGGGACCGGATACAGATAATCCCGTCCTTCGTCAAAATTCCTGGAGATGTTCTTGTGGAGCGTGATGTTACCGGATGTGCCCTCCGTCAGGTTGGCTTCTTTCAAAGACATGACTACCACACCGTTGCCGGCAGCAGGAGCCGTTCCGTCGTAGAGAATGAAATCCACGTTTCCGTCTCTGTCCAAGTCATACTCTCCCGTCCCCGGGAAGTACATACCGAGCAGCGGTCTCTCGAAGCGCTTGCCTTCCTTCCACCTCATTATATCCCAATAGCGGAAGCCCTCGGCAATCAGTTCCACCGTGCGTTCTCGCCTTATTTCAAGAATAACCCCGGCATTCTCTCCCGACACGTTGGGGTAGCCGGTTTCCGGCGCCAAAAGATATGGATCGGGATTCGCATTGGCCGTATCCATGACGAGTTTCGGCAGACCCGCCCTCGACCTTATTTTATTGACGGTATTATCCAGGTCGGTCTGAGTAAGCGTTCCAAGTTCCGCCAGGGCTTCCGCCTGATTGAGGTAAACCTCGGCCGTACGGAACAACGGCAGGTCATTTTCAGAAGTATTGTAAGCGTCGTATTTCGATGCCCCCACGTACTTGATGATTTGATACCCGGTCGTACTGGCACCGAAATCGGGCGCCAGCTTTACTCCTGAGCCCACCCTTGTGTATCCTGGCGTGCGGATTGTCTGCGCAAGACGAGGATCACGCCTCTGCGTTTCATCGTAGAAAGTCATGGTCTCCCACCCCGGCTGATCCGTGAAACGTGAACCGTCCGCCATCAAATAGGAATTTACCACGTCCTTGGACAGTCCGGGCTTGCCCATGGTGGTGGACGTATATCGGCCGTTCACGTCATGGACAAGTGAAAGGCTTGCGGAATACGCCCGACTGAGAATGATCTCGCGGGTATCCGTCTGCACCGAGTTGAAAAGGCTGAGATAAGGAGTATCTCCGGAGGTGCTCAGGGAATAACCGGAAGAGTTGGTAAATTCAGCAGCAGCCGTAGCCGCTTCCTGGAGGCAATCCTCCCAGTCTCCAAGTCCATGGTATTTCCGGTATGTACCTTCAAATAGGAAAATTCTGCTCTTTAGGGCAAGCGCAGTCCACTTGGTCACGGAATATACGTTCTTTGTCGCAGGAAGATTCGCAATGGCAAAGTCGATGTCCTCCAGGACATTTGCCATAACCGTTTTTCTGTCGTCTCGTCCGCGATATAGGCCCTTATCTTCCGCAGACAGGACTTCCTCCACCCACGGAACATCCCCGTACCGCTTGACTTTCTCGAAATAGAAATAGGCACGGAAGAATCTTGCCAGCGCAAGATAGCGGTCACGCACGGCGGCAGAAGGACAATTGCCGCTTTTTGAAATAAAGAAATTAATGGACCGGAGATACGTCCATGACCATGTACTTGCGGTCGAGGGTACGGTACGGTTGCCAACCACCTCGGAGGAAAGCCCCGTTGGAATAATATAGTCGGCCTCTTCTCCATAAATGGCGGATCCTCCGGGAAACATCAGATATAACTGGTTGGTGTACAGGCTGCACTCTTCCTCGGATGCAAAATAAGTATCAGGGCTCAGACGGTCCTGAGGGACCCGGAGAAGGAAATCTTTACAAGACACAGCGCAAAACGACGCAACTGCTATGATAAACAAAATCCTCTTTTTCATGGCTTAGAAATCCACATTGACTCCAAAGGAGAAAGTTTTACTCATGGAATAGAGATTGGACGAGCCGGCATGCTGCACAAGTTCGGGGTCCAGATATTTGGAATGGAGTTTGGTCCAATACCACAGGTTCTCCCCGCTGAAATACACACGTACCTTCGAGAGTCCAACGGCGGACATCCATTTCTCCGGAAGTGTATAGCCCAGCGTGACGTTTTTCAATCTGAGATAAGCGGCATTCTGCAGATAACGGTCATTTACGGCCGTCAGCGTCCCGTTATAGGCAGTGTACCCCCTGGCACGGGGGAAATATCCGCCAGGATTGGTCTCCGACCAAACATCGCCCATGAAGTCCCTTCCCACAAAGGACACATAAGGGCGTGAGTACGGCCCCCAGAACCACTGACAGTCATTTCCCGGATAGGCGTCGCGGTGACCTATTCCCTGGAACATAATATAGAAATCTATCCCCAGATAGTTGAATCCCGCATTGAAACTGTAGCTGTAGCGGGGCTGGCTGTTTCCGATAATACATCTGTCCCCAGGATCGGACACCGTAGAGGAACCATAACTGAGAATTCCGTCATGGTTGAGGTCCAGCAGTTTCAAGTCTCCGGCCCTGATGCCGTCACCATAGGCACCCAGGGAATTGAAATAGTCGGTACATATCTGCGTGAGGTCCACCTCTGATGCATACTGCCTGGCGGCTTCGTCGGATGGGAAAAGGCCGTCTGTCCTGAAGCCCCAGATCTCTCCAAGCTGCATCCCTTTGTAAGGCTGCCCGATAAGCCCCGAAGGGTTATCTGCCTTGGTGTACCAGGCTTTATAGTCTGAAAGGCCGGCACCGACATACCAGTAAAACCGCTGTGGTCCCAGTTTGAACTCGCTCTTATACTGGGCCTGAAGTTCCCAGCCGACGGTACGTAAATCATTGGCATTGACGGTTGGCTCGGTGGCGCCGTAAATGGACGGGAGTTTCTCGCCTACGGCAAGTATTCCCTTTGTATCCCTGATATAAGCGTCGGCGCTGAAGGTAAGTTTGTCGTGCCAAAGGCCGATATCAAGACCGATATCCTTGGTAATGACCGTTTCCCATGTTCCGCTGGACACCGGGTCGGACACCTGGGCATGCCCCGCCTTGGATGTGCCGTCAAAGGAGTAATTGATTTGTCCGCTGGTATTTACGGTCTGGTAGTACTCATAGTAGTCTATGTTCTGGTTTCCAAGAGAACCATATGAGAAACGGAGCTTACCGTTTGTAAGTACCCCCCCCCAGTTGGACAGAAAAGGTTCGGTACTGAATCGCCATGCAGCGGATACCGACGGGAAGAATCCCCACTGACGGCCGGCAGGGAAACGGGAAGAACCGTCGTATCTGCCGTTGGACTCTATGAAATAACGCTGTTTCCAGTTATAAGTCAAACGGTAGAAGAAGCCCGCCAGGGCATATTCGCTGATGCCACCGGTAAGGACATCTACTTCACCGGTTGCAAGATTGAAATCTGACAGTTCCTCGCTCAGCAAATCGTTCTTCCTGATAGACAAGTCCTTATAATGACGGGACTCATAATTGAAACCGGCAGTCGCTGAGAAATTGTGGCTGTCCGCCCAGGTGTGTTCGTAGGCGGCGTAAGCGTTTGCCACGTAATTGTTCTGCTCGTAAACGATATCGCTCAAACGGTCCTGATAAGCACTGACAGCCTCCTGCAGAAGTTCTCCGGGATACTGTGAATATTCTACATAAGTGTCGCGGTAACGACGGCGCAGATATCCGAATTTATAAGAGAAATCCGCATTAAGCGTGAACCCGTCAAAGGGGTTCGCCTTCAGGGCGGTACTGGACGTAACCTCCGTAGTGCGCTGGTTTCCCCACTGTTTCCCCTTAACCAGCATGGCCGCATATCCGTCCATTATATAATGGGCCGACGAATTGGTGAGTACTGTATGGGAAACCGGTGTTCCGTCCGGGTTTACAGGGACAAAACTTGCGAGGGCATGAAGCGTGGGACGGCGATAATTGTTTCCATGGTAGTCATAAACGCCGTTGAAAAACTTCGTATTGTTGGAAAGGGTGAGCCATGGACGAATCTTGATGTCAAGCTTGGACCTCATATTATAAGTGTCATAGTCATCCGGGCCTATCCTGAACATGCCGTCCTGGTGGGTGTACCTGCCGCTCACCATATATTTCAGGTTTTTGGTTCCGCCGCTCACGTTAAGATTGACGTCATGTGACGGACGGGACTCGTCATAAATCCAATGATACCAGTCAAAATTTGCCAAGTATACATAACTCAAACGGCCGTCTCTCATTTCCGTAAGCACCCACGGGCGGTCAGGATTCTCCGTCTTGTCGTTACGGCGTTCCCAAAGCCGCTGATAGTCATAGTCGGTATAGCTGGTGTACGGAACTCCGTTTCTGGAAATCATGAAGAAGTCCGCGATATAGGCGCTGTAGTACCCTCTGGTCTCAAAATCGGTAGAAGCCGTATTGGCAGAGAAGGAGGTCCTGTAGGAAGCCGATACCTGGGCCGGTTTGTCGGAATTTCCGCTCTTGGTGGTCACAAGGATTACACCGAATGCTGCACGTGCGCCATAGATGGCGGCGGAAGAAGCGTCCTTCAGAACGGATATGCTTTCAATATCATTGGCATTAATCCTTTCAAGATATGTCTCGACACCGTCCACAAGAATCAGCGGGCTCCCGCCATTCGGAGAAGCATTACCCCTGATATTATACGTACTTGCAGCATTGGGGGCACCGGAATTCTGCGTGATGTTAAGGTTGGGAATCATACCCTGGAGCGCCTGACCGACATTCACGACAGGGCGGTTTTCAAATTCCTTCGAGTTGACGGATGATACCGCTCCCGTCAGGTTTACTTTCTTCTGAACACCATATCCAACGACTACCACTTCATCAAGCAGTTCCGCATCCTCCACAAGAGCGACATCAATCTGCTTCCTGCCGCCGACAGATTCTTCCACCGTGCGGAAACCGATGGATTCGAATACGAGTATGGCGGATGGCGGAACGTCGATGCTGTAATTGCCGTCAAGGTCCACGATAACGCCGTTTGACGGGTTCCCCTTTTCTACAACGGAAGTCCCGACAGCACTCTGCCCGGTTTCATCCAGGACTCTGCCTGTTACTGTAACTCTGGATGAACGCGTCCCTTGCTGAACAGTTACCTGCGGCTCCACTCTGGTAAGGACCACCATATTGCCCACTATACTGTAACTAATCCCTTTGTCATGAAAAACCTTGGACAAAAGAGTTTCGACAGGGGCTTCTTCATTGACAGATACGTTCCCCAATGGAAAATCGGCAAGACTATTTTCATAGGAAAACTGAATGCCTGTCTGCTTCGTGAACGCCTCGACCACGGAATGCACTTTGGCATCCCGCAAAGAAATATTCAGTTTGTATGGACCCGTCAATGCGGCAAGAACGGTGCCCAGTGCAATAATTACATGTGATATCATCATTCCGTAACATTGTCGGAGAAATAGTGTCCCCCCGTTAGCAGTTCAAGTACGTTCAGGACGTTGCCCAAGGGTTCTGTCCTGGAAAAACTTATTCTATATCGCTTGGAAGGATCAAAGCCTGACGCTTTTACCTTGATTCCATATACAGACTCGACAGCAGATAAAATTTCATCCACACTTGCATTGTCCAACACCACCAGACTGTATTGCTGCTGGATAAGCGGTGTGGCGAAAACCTGCTCCACCGACATGTCACCCGATTCGGTATCGAGTACAGCCCGCTGGTTAGGGAGCATTCTTAGGAGCGGGGCGCCATGTTTGTCCAGAAGACGGACAGAACCTCGTTCAAGCGTAACATCAAGCCGTGGAGAATGCGCAGGCGCATTTACACTGAACGATGTCCCAAGAACTTTTATATCCACCCCCTTGGTAGATACAACAAAAGGATTCAGGCTGTCCTTTGCAATATCAAAATAACACGAGCCATCCAAAGCGGCCAGCCGTATTCCATCCTTATATATGAAGGAGAGTGAAGTTCCGTCCGCCAAAATAACAGATGAGCCGTCGGGAAGAGAAAACTGTTGAACGGAGCCGGTAGTGTTCTCGTAAGCGATAAATCCGGAGACCGCTTCCTGCCCTCGGCGCAGCCGTACAACGCCAAAAAGGAGCACAGCGCACGCAGCGGAGAACGCAATGGTGACATTGCGTATTTTCAGGTGCTTCCGCTTTGAAGCCTCTATCCTTGAATCAAGCCTCTCTGCCATACGATGGGCATTGGCTTCCAGACAGGGATCGGACAAAGTATCCCTGAACACATTTACAGCGTTCATATAAGCCTCAAGACGAGATTTTTCATCTTCTAAATGTCTGTTTCCACTCATTTCGAAACCGTATTACATATATTAATACAGTCAAAGAGGAGAAACTACTTAGTCTTGGGGTCAGAAATTTTGCAAAGAAAGCCTCAATGACTTCAATGCCGAATAGATATGCGCATCGACCGTTCTTACGGATATGCCCAGTATATCGGCAATTTCCTTATGGCTCTTGCCCTCAAAATAACTCAGACGGAAGACTTCCTGTTGCTTGCTTGGCAGCTTCTCTACAGAAACATCGATAGCCTTGCGCAAATCACGGTCAAAAAGAGCCTGTATTACAGGATCCTCCTCAGGATTATAATACGCTCTCGCAAATGAGAGCAACTCGGCCAATTCTTCCTTGTTCTTCGCCTTGGAGCGGTTGTGTTCCAAATAATTGAGGCATCGGTTATAAACGCTTTTCATAAGATAGGCATGAATCCGTTTGGGGTCTCCACTTATGAAAAAACGATTTCTCCAAACTGCAAAAAGAACATCCTGGACCACATCTTCAGCCCATTCACTGTCCATACCTCTCATAAACAGCTTGGCATAGGCTATGAGCCCCGGATATTTTCCGACGCAGAATTCGTTGAAGTTTTCGCGGTCCAAAAACATATTGGCAAAGATGGCCTTATTTTCTAAAAAAAACAAAAAAAAAACCGAGAAAAGAGAAAGTCCAAAACACTTAAACCGGATCTACGTCTATAATCACGTGTCCACTATATTTATGCGCCTTCTCAAAGGCATTCACGGTTGCCAGCAGGCCTTTTTTGCGCTCCTGCAGCGCTTTGTCCCGCGGCAGCATGATACGGATTTGACGGATGAACTGGTCCGCAATTTTGTCCACGGCGGGCGTATAAGGGCCGATGGAAGGAAGCGGCAGGCTCCGTGCCAGTTCCCTTGCCAGGTAGTTCAGGCGCTTCTCGTTGGCGTCTTTTAAAGTGAGATGTATCAGGCGCGTATAAGGCGGATAGCCAAAGAGGCGGCGTTCCTCCAGCAGCCGGCCGGTGTTGTCCACGTGCTCGCCCAGGCGGGCGAAGACGGGATGGTGCGGCTCGCGGGTCTGAATCACAAACAGGCCGGGCGTGCCCCGCCGTCCGCTGCGTCCGCGGAACTGCTCCAGGAGCTGGATGGCATGTTCGTCGGCCCGGAAATCCTGCTGGCCTAAAATATTATCGGCCTGAATGACCGCTACCAGCGACACTCCGGCAAAGTCAAAGCCCTTGGTAACCACCTGTGTGCCAACAAGAATGTCAATCTCTCCCTTGGCGAACTGGCGGATGGTCCTGGCTTCGCTTTGGCTTGCGTCACTGTCTAAGCGGGCGATGCGGGCCTCGGGATAAATGGCCCGCAGTTCCTCCTCGATTTTCTGCGTGCCGGCGCCCAAGGGTTGGAGGGCACCGCCGCAATGGTCACAGACAGCCGTGTAGGGTTCCGTATGGCCGCAATAATGGCAAATCAGCCTTTCCGGATGGAGGTGCAGACTCAGGGAAACATTGCAGTGCGGACACCTGAGAATGGTGCCGCATTCGGCGCACTGGACGGCCGGGGCGTACGAGCGGCGGGAGCGCAGCAGCACGGCCTGTCCGCCGGCTTTCAGGGTGCGGGAAAGCTGTTCTATGAGTTTGAGCGAAAGACTCCCCACCATCCCGTTTTTCCGGCGCTCGGCAACCGTGTCCACAATCAGTACTTCCGCTTCTGCGCCGGAATGAAAGCGTTGCTTCAGGTCAACTTTGGCAAATCGCCCCGTTTCAGCATTGTAGAGCGACTCCAAGGAAGGCGTTGCGCTCCCTAAAATCACGTGCGCTTTCTGTACCACGGAGAGCATGATGGCGCTCTCCCGGGCATGGTAGCGCGGGGCCGGAGAATCCTGCTTGAAAGAGTTGTCGTGTTCTTCGTCCACAACGATGAGCCCAAGGTTCCGGTGCGGCAGGAACAGCGCCGAACGGGTGCCCAGCACAAGGTATTGCGGAGCCTCCAAAACCGTCTTGGTGACGGCGGCCCGGCGGGGCCAGGTTTTGGCGCTGTGATATACTTGTACACTGGGAAATACGGCCGCCACGCGGTCCTCCAACTGACGGGAAAGGGCAATTTCCGGAACCAGGAGCAGGACATTTTTACCGGCCGCCAGGGTTTCCCGGGCCAGTTCCAGGTAAATTTCCGTCTTGCCGGCGCCGGTGACGCCGTGCAGCAGCACCGTTTTGCCCTCATCAAAGGCTTTGCGCACTTCCCCGGCGGCGCGCTCCTGCTCTTGGGACAGCAGCACTTCCCTGCCCGCTTCCTGGGCCGATGGCGGCAGTTCCTCCGCCACGCGGTCCCGCAGCAGGGCGGCCTTGTACACCTCGCCTATTGTGCACAGATAATAGGTTGCCATGGCGCGCCAGAAGGCAATTTCTTCCGGGAATACCGGCGGCACGTCGCGCACGATGGCTTTGATATACAGGATGCGGTCCACCAGTTGCTCCGGCGGCGTCACCCTAACGGCCGACACTACGGCCACATAGTCCTTCCCGGCAAATTCCACCTTCACGCGATCCCCCACCGCCACCGGCGTTTCCACCAGATAGTAGGGTTCCCACTCCAGTTTGAGCGGCAGAATAACCTGTATGAAGAGGCTCTCGTCCATATTGTTTGCGAAGGTAAGAAAAATCTTCCGATTCTCCGCCTTTGATTGGCCCGTATCGCCGCGTGGAACTTTTTGTGGAACATTTTTTGCGGGTTACAGGAATTATCACTATTTTTGTATGATTTATCGGGCTGCATGCCCTTGAACCAAACTGTATGGGTAAAATCATCGCTATCGCCAATCAGAAAGGCGGCGTGGGAAAAACCACCACCGCCATCAACTTAGCTGCGTCCCTGGCCGTTCTGGAGAAGAACGTCCTTATCATAGACGCAGACCCGCAGGCCAATACCACTTCCGGTCTCAACTTTGACCCGGAAAACAGCGACCACCGCACCCTGTATGAGATTCTTATCGGCAAGCTGAACGCAGAGGACGCCCTCATCCAGACGGAGCTTCCCAAACTGCACATGATTCCCTCGCACATCAACCTGGTGGGCGCAGAGATAGAACTGCTGGACGTGCGGGAACGGGAATCCGTCCTGAAAAGAGCATTGGAGCCCATCCGGAACAATTACGATTTCATCATCATCGACTGTTCCCCTTCCTTGGGCCTCATTACGGTGAACTGCCTTACGGCGGCGGATTCGGTGATTATCCCCGTGCAGCCGGAATTTTTTGCACTGGAGGGCCTGGCCAAACTGATTCAGACCATCCGCCTGGTGCAAAACGGAATTAATCCGTCGCTGGCCATCGAGGGATTTGTGGTCACCATGTTCGACGGCCGCACCAAGGTGCACAACCAGGTGGTGGCCCAGCTCCGGGACCACTTCAAGGACATGGTATTCAACACCGTCATTGCCCGCAGCATCCGCCTCAGCGAGGCCCCTTCGTACGGTAAACCCATCATTCTGTACGATGTAATGAACAACGGTACGGCCAACTACATGAACCTGGCCAAGGAAGTCCTGGACAAAAACGCGAACTACAATGGCTAAGCAACAGCAATTCGGCCTGGGAAAAGGCCTGGGGGCCCTTTTGGGCGGAGAAGACCTTACGGAACTCAGAAAGCCCGTCGGCTACATTAACAAACAGGTGGTTACGGCGGAGGTCAAGCCCAAGGACACCTCGGACGTGCTGCGCGTTCCGGTGGAACTCATTGAGCCCAACCCCTACCAGCCCCGCATGAATTTTGACAACGAGGCCCTGCGGGAGCTGGCCGATTCCATCCGTACGTTCGGGCTCATCCAACCCATCACCGTACGGCGCAAGGGAGACGGTAAATACCAGATTATCAGCGGTGAACGCCGTTACCGCGCCTCCATTATGGCCGGCATGGACATGGTGCCCGCCTATATTCGGGACGCTTCCGAGCAAGGCATGCTGGAAATGGCCATCGTGGAAAATATCCAGCGGGAGAACCTGGACCCTATTGAGGTGGCCATGAGCTACCAGCGCCTCATGGAGGAGTGCCGCCTTACGCAGGAGCAGATGGCGGACCGTGTAGGCAAAAAACGCGCTTCCGTGGCCAACCAGCTGCGCCTCCTGAAACTTCCCGCCAAGGTACAGCATGACCTCAAGGTGGGCCTGGTGAGCGTGGGCCATGCCAAGGTGCTGCTGGGCGTGGAGAATCCGGCCCTGCAGGAGGCCCTGTGCGACGCCATCGTCAAGAACGGCCTTTCCGTCCGTCAGCTGGAGGACAAAATCAAATCGCTGGACAAAACGCCCGGTGCCCCTAAAAACGTGTTGGAACCCGTGGAATTGCCGCAAATGTATTACCGGCTCCTGGAAAATCTGGGCCGATATGTGGGAGAAAACAGCCTTTCACTGCGGCGGGGCAAGGATGGCAAGAGCGCCATCACTATCCGCTTCGAGTCGGACACCCAGGCGGAGGAATTCCTGAAAGCCCTGGATCCGCGATGAAACTCCGTCACCTGGTCATAACCGTTTTGTGCCTGCTTGTTGCATGGCCGCTGGCCGCCCAGTACCGGGACGACCAATTCAAGCGCGATGCCTTTACGCAAACCTATGCAGACACCACGGAGAAAGCCACTACGGACACCTCTTCCCTCTTCAGTTTCAAGGAATTTTTCGGCGGACTGGCCGGCAAGAACAAAGCCAAGCTCAAAACCCTGACCATGGGGTCCATGGTCTTTATCGGCTCCAACCAAATCTATAACCGGCAATATTGGAAGCTTCCCATCGTATATGGCGGTATCGGCGCCGGCATTTATGGCGGCATCCATTTCAACAATCTGTACAAGAACACCCAGGACAGTCGCTTCCAGACCTACAGCATCCTGTCCTTTGCCGGTGCCGGCCTGGTTTACTGGGGCTCGCTCATGGACGGTGTGGTCATGTACAAGACGGAAAAACGTCCGGATCCGTCCAAGGCCACATTCTATTCCTTCCTGCTGCCGGGTCTTGGACAAGTGTACAACGGCGAGGCCTGGAAGGTTCCCATCTATTGGGGACTTCTGGCCGGCAGCATCCACTTCTGGGTGGACAACGAGCGGCAGTACCAGCGCTGGAAATGGATACACAACATGGCCACCACCACGGAGGCCCAAGTAACGGATGCGCCGCCCTGGTCCGGTGAAAACGCCAAATATTACCGGGATGTATATCGCCGTTACCGCGACTACTCCATTCTGGCCACGGCCCTCGTCTATGTTCTCCAGATTATCGACGCGAACGTATTTGCGTACATGCAGGATTTTGAAGTTTCTGACGATATTTCCATGCGCATCGAGCCGTCGGTCATTCCGTTCAATTATGCTTCCAACATCTCCGTGCCGTCTGCTCCGGGCGTAGGCATGCGAATCGACGTAAAGTTTTAATTTCCATGAAGAAAACACTTGTCTTTCTGTCCGTTCTGCTTGTCACGCTTCCCCTTTGGGCCGGCCCTCATGATTACAAAAGCCGCAAAAAACTGCTGAAGGAGAACGGGGACCTGCTCCGGCGGATTGAACAGTTGGAAGCGGAGTTGGCCTCTTATCGGACCGATGCCGCCGAACGGGCCGCCATCGAGACGGAACTTTCCGGCGAAAACGAGAACAAGGTTTCCGCAGCGCTGGAGGATTATACGACCAGTACGGACACCCTGCTGGCCCAGTGGTACATGCACCGCCGCAGCCGGGTGGCCGGCCGGGAACAATACAACATGGATTCCGTCCGCTTTACAACGGATGTCCCGGATTCCGTGCTCATGCAGCGCCTGGCGGACATGAATGCCTTCATCACCCTGCCCTATAACGAGACGGTAAAGAATTACATGATTCTGTACTCGGAAAAGATGCCGCGCAAGATGGGGGAAATGTTAGGGCTGTCGGAATACTACATGCCCATTTATGAGGAGACGTTCCGCCGCTACGACCTTCCGGAAGAACTGAAGTATCTGGCGGTTATCGAGAGTGCGCTCAATCCGCGCGCAGAGTCTCGCGTAGGAGCGCTGGGACAATGGCAGTTCATGTATCGGACCGCCAAAAGCTATGGTCTGAGGATAGACTCTTTTGTCGATGAGCGCATGGATCCCATGCTGGCCGTGGATGCCGCCGCCCGCTACCTCCGGGATGCTTACCGCATTTTCCAGGATTGGCCGCTGGCCATATCGTCCTATAACTGCGGCTCCGGCAATGTGAACAAGGCCATCAAACGCGCCGGCGGAAAAACGGACTTCTGGGATGTGTATGAGTACCTGCCGCGGGAGACGCGCGGGTATGTGCCGGCCATGGTGGGCGCCATGTATGCCTTCCGTTATGCGTCGGAATACGGCCTGGTGGCAGAACCCATGTCCATGCCCGTTTATGTCGATACGGTCCACATCCACAAAAACCTGCATTTTGCCCAGGTGAGCGAACTGCTGGGCATTCCCATGGACGACCTCAGGGACCTGAATCCGCAGTATCACAAGGACATCGTCCCGGGCGCTTCCGGTGACGAGATTCTGCGCCTGCCGTTCAATTACACCTCGCCGTTCCTGGATTTGGCCGATTCCGTATATAACTACCGCAAGGCGGAGCTCTTTGCCGATGCCGTCAAAGACGGTCGCGATGTGGTCTCCGGACGTCCGGTAGCTACGTCCCGTCCCGGTTCCGGCGGCCAGTGGGTATATTATAAGGTAAAGTCCGGGGACACGCTGGGACGGATTGCCCGCCGGCACCACTGTACTGTGAAGCAGCTCATGAACTGGAACAACCTCAAGAACGACCGCCTCTCCATCGGCCAAAAGCTCAAAGTGAGCCGGAAATAGGTACCTGTCGACCAGCCCGTCATGCCCGGCTCCGACCGGGCATCTCTCCCTTTGCGCCAAGGTCCATCCGCTGGACCCTCAGGCAGGTTTAGAAGCGGACACAGAGGCCTACGCCGGAGGGGGCGGGACCCCAACTGACCTCTACTGAGGAGAAGGCATTGTGCCTGTCGCAGATTCTTTTCATGCGGGTGCAGCCTACGGCCAGCATGGGGACTCCGGCTATGGTAGCGGCTAAACCCGTGAGGGTGGCAATGAGCCCGCCTGTAATAATGGGTTTACCGGCACTGGCCCCTTGCTGGGCTGTGTTTTTGGCCGTTTCCGCGCCTCCTATCACCCCGATTGCTGCCCCGGTAGTGGCGCCGACTGCCGTGACCGCCGTTCCGACAATCATGACAGCGGCACCGCCAACCATCACGACACCGCCGCCAATGGTAAGTCCCATGCCCGTGTTGCGGATTGTTGCGGCCTGATTCCATTGATGGGTATAGTCCGCCCCGTTGATGTTTGACAAAAGCCGGATTTGCTCCGCGCGCGACAGTTTTTTTCCATCCAGCTTGATGTGGGTCCCGGCCCGTTTGGCCGTCCCGTTGAATTGCCCCCAGGCCGCTAAGCTGATTAGCAGCATGGCGAGAAGGGTAATAATGCGTTTCATGGCTATTTAGAATTGGTCCATTACGGAGAAAACACGCGTACGGACTTCTTCGATGGTGCCCACGCCGTCAATCTCATGGTACTTGCCGGCCTGCTTGTAGTAGGCCACGAGCGGTTCGGTCTTGGCGTGGTACGTCTTGATGCGGTTCTCCACCACCTCCTCTCGGGCGTCGTCGGCCCGGCCTTCAATGGTGGCCCGGTGGGCGATGCGCTCGTGGATGAGGGTGTCCGGAATCATGAGCGACACGCAGGCGGTCACGGCCTCGCCGGTTTTGGCCAGCATGCTGTCCAGTACTTCCGCCTGGGCGATGGTGCGCGGGAAGCCGTCCAGCAGGAAGCCATCGACCCCTATGGTGGTGCGGAATTTGGCCTCGATCATGCCTTCCACCACCTCGTCCGGAACCAGGTTACCCGCGTCGATCAGGGCTTTTGCCTGCTTTCCGAGCTCCGTGCCGGTGGCGATTTCGCTGCGCAGGAGTTCTCCGGTGGAGAGGTGACACAGGTTGTAGCGTTCCACCATGCTCCCGGCCTGGGTGCCTTTCCCGGCGCCCGGAGGCCCAAACAAAACGTAATACTTCATGTGGTTATTCGTCTAAAACGTAAATGTCCTTGATATTGCGTCCCAGCTCGTCATAGTCCAGGCCAAAGCCCACAATAAAGCGGTTGGGAATTTCCATGGCCACGTAGTCCAGTTTTACGTCCTTCTTGTACACTTCCTTCTTGAGCAGGAGCGTACATACACGGGCGTCCTTTACCTTTCTTTTCTTGAGTTGCCGGGTCATGGCCACAATGGTGTTGCCGGTGTCCACGATATCTTCCACGATGATGACCCGTTTCCCTTCAAGATGGGCGGGCAGCGGGACGTCTGTTTTGACCACACCGGTAGAACTGGTGCCTTCGTAGGAGGAAAGCTTGCAGGCTTTGAGCTCCAGCGGAAAGTTCACCCGTTTGAGCAGTTCCGCCGCGAAGATGATGGCGCCGTTCAGCGTACACAGCAAAATGGCGGGGTCCTCGTCTGTGCAACTTGCATAGTCCTTGTTCAGTTGTGCGGCCACGGAATCGATGGCTTTTTCGATTTCTTCATTGGGGATGAAGCAACGGAAGGTTTTGTCGTGAAGGGTAATTTTGTCCATCTGAAGTTGTATTATTGTACAAATATAATTAAAAAACAGCAAAAAATCATGTGAAACAACACAAGTTATCAACAGGTACTGTTCTTTTTGCTGCCGGCTTTGTATCTTGCGGGCATGAGAAAGCTTGCGTGCTTGATGGTTTCCCTGCTCTTTGCCTGGTGGGCATGGGCGCAGGATGAGGAAGTGCTCCGGGCGGCCCGTTTTCTGTCGGGCGCCTCCTCCGACGAAGAAGTGGACGATTACTGGGTTTCTGTTCTGGAAGCCCGGCAGGGACGCCGCGTCCGTATCAATGATGCGCATATCCGGGCCGACGGCCTCCTTACAGCGTACCAGATTGCTTCGCTGGCGGACTATCGGTCCACGGCCGGCGACATCCTGTCCTGGGAGGAACTGGCACTGGTCGATGGCTTTTCGCCGGAGCTGGTGGCCGTGCTGCGGCCGTTCCTGTCGCTGGCATCGACACGGCTTCCCGGGGCGGCCGATACGGTGAAGGTGCGGGCATCGGCCCTGGTGCGTGGAACGCTGACTTCCATTGGCGGAAAGGCCAAAGCATCAGGCAGTTGGTGGCGGGCCGGCGGTGCCTGGCGCGGGAAGGACGGGACGTTGTACGGAGAGGCTTCTTTTCGCGGCCATACGCTGCTGGTGGGCGATTTCAACGCCCGTTACGGGCAGGGGCTGGCGTTCTGGAGCGGCTTTTCCATGAGCAGCTTGTCCACCGTGGATGCGTTTATCCGCCGGACCCCGGGCATATCGCCGGTATGGTCGTATTCATCGGAGCTGGTGCACCGGGGAGGGGCTTATTCTTTTAAAACGCCGCATTGGGAGGCGACGGTTTTTGGCGGGGTCGATGGCCTGCTGGGGGCGCATGGCACCTGGACGGGCCGGCACGGGCAGGTGGGCGCGACGCTTGCCTATACGTTTGGGGGGCCGGCCTCGCTGGTAGCTTCCGTGGATACGCGCTGGAACTGGCGGGGTTGGGATGCGGCCGGCGAGGTGGCGTGGAAAAATGGCGCTGTGGCAGGGTTAGCGGCTTTCCGTGGACCGGTCGGGCCGATAAAACTGGCACTGCAGGGGCGCATGGTGCCGTCCCGGTACTCCGGGAAGAAGAATGGCGAATACGCTCTGGCGGCAGGGGTGGCCTACAAAGCCGAGCATTGGGTGTCGCTGGCCGGTCGGAGCGGCTTTGGCAGCAGCGTGCCAGTGCATCAGGCTTCCCTGACGATGGATGCGGCGCTACTGCCCATTCCCGCCGAGGGCCCTTCGCGCTTCCAACTGCGCGTGTACGCAGGATGGCAGTGGCAGGTGGCATCGGCCTGGGCCCTGGATGTGCGTTTTACGGAACGGTTCCGGAATTACGAGCGGCCCCGGCACGACTTCCGCGTGGACGGGAAGTTCGGGATGGGCCCGTGGCTGGCCGTTTCACGTGTGGAAGTGGTTCAGTGTGAGAAGCTTGGCTTTCTGAACTACTGGGAGTTCGGTTACAAGGATGAAGGAATCTGGAGTGCGTACTTCCGGCTCACGGGATTTGTAATCGACCAGTGGAACGACCGCATCTACGTTTACGAGCGGGACGCGCCCGGGAACTTCTCCGTCCCGACCTACTCCGGCCGCGGCGGGGCGGTGTCGGTGGTGGGTGGCTGGAAGCACCGCTTCCGCCGGCTCACCCTCAAAGCCTACCTCCGCGGCAGCTGGATGGTCCGCGTTGGGCGCCCACCCACCCCCGCCCTTGCCCTCCAACTCCACTGCGACCTGTAGGCTCCCTCCTCCGGCGCCGCTGCTGAGGGTCCTGCGGATGGACCGTCGACACCGGAAAGGGGCCGAAAAGGGCGCTGAGGGTTCCCCATAGGGGAACTTTGTTTTGTTGCGGAATATTCCTTATATTTGTGTGTTTAACACAAAATAGACAATATGCATCGGATTTTCCTGCCGATATATCACTTCTTCAGGCAGCACAAGGCGCTCATGTACCTGCTGCTCATTGCTTCCACGCTGCTGTTCGGTTACTACGGCGCCCAGCTCCAGTACGAGGAAAACATCGTGAAGCTGCTTCCCCGCTCTTCCACGGACAACGAGCTGGCTTTCAGTGACATCGGCCTCAAGGACAAGGTATTTCTGCAAATCACCTCCAAGGACACCCTGAACCCGGTGGAGCCTTCGCGCCTGGGCGAGGCCATGGAGGAATTCTGCGGCATGCTGGAAAAGCAGGACGAGGATACCCACTACATTGCAGGCATTTTCTGCACCCTGGACGTAGATACGGCCCTGGACGCCATGGACTTCGCCCTCACGCACCTGCCTTCCTTCATGGATACATCCCTCTACGCCAGTTTTGAACAGGCCCTCACCCGGGAGGCCATAGACGAGCAGATGGAAGAGAATTTCCAGATTCTCCAGGCCGATGAAACCGGCGAAGCCACCCAGATGGTGGCCATGGACCCGCTCAACCTGCGTTCCGTCATGCTTACGTCCATCCTGGAAGAAGGCTCTTCCATGGGTGGTTTCACCATCGAGGACGGTCATCTGTACTGCCCGGACAAAACAGTGGCGCTTGCCTTCCTCACGCCTGCCTTCGACGGCCTGGATTCCGGTGCCGGCACCCGCTTCGTAAACCAGGTCCAGCAAAGCACCAGGGCCTTTGAGGCCGCCAATCCGGACATCCATGTGCTGGTACACGGCACCCCGCTGGACAGCGTTTCCAATGCTGGTACCATCAAACGGGACCTGGTATGGACTATAGGCCTGTCCCTGCTGCTCATCCTGGTCATTATCATCATGAGCTTCCACCGCTTCTCCTTCGTGTGGCAGCAGGTGGTTCCGGTCATCTACGGCGCCCTCTTCGCACTGGCCTGCATGTACTGGATCAAGGACGGCGTCATGTCCCTGATGGCCCTGGGGCTGAGCGCTATCGTGCTGGGCGTGGCCATCAGCTATTGCCTGCACGTGCTCATCCATTATTATTATGTGGGCGACGTGGAAAAACTGCTCCGGGACGAGAGCACCCCTGTTTCCATGGGTTGCATCACCACCGTGGGCGCTTTCCTGGGCCTGCTGTTCACGGAAAGCGACCTGCTGCGGGACTTCGGCCTTTTTGCCACCTTCTCGCTCATCGGCAATACCTTCTTTGCCCTGGTGTTCCTGCCGCATTTCCTGCACAAGGACCAGATTGCATTCAAGCGCACCCACGGGTTCCCGCTGGTGGAAAAATTCAACAACCTGCCCTGGGACCGCAACAAATGGGTGATAGGCACGCTCACCATCCTTATTATCGTGGGTGTTATCATGAGCCCGCGTGTCAAGTTTGACAGCGACCTGGGTAACCTGGACTACGACAATGCCGCCCTGCAGGAAGCGCAGGACCTTTATAATACCAAGAATGCCGACGGCTACGCGCATGCGTACTTTGCCGCCTGGGACGAGCAGGACATGGACAAAGCCATGGAGTACAACAAGGCGTTTTATGTGCATCTGGATTCCTTGCAGCAGGCGGGAGTCATCAAGGGCTACTCCCCTATTTCCGGCCTCCTGTTCCATTCTGCGGCCGAGCAGCAGCTGCGCATAGACAGCTGGAAAAAGTTCTGGACCCGTGCCCGTGTTGTGCAGCTCAGAAAAGACCTTACGGCGTCGGCCCAGGCCTATCAGCTGCCGGCCAGCCTGTTCGAGCCCTTCTTCGCCCTGTTGCAACAGGATTATGAGCCAGGCAACATTATCGAAGCCGGCATTGTGCCGCCGGGCCTGCTGGCCAACTTCTATGAGTCCCAGGAAAGCGGACGCCAGATGTTCTTTACGGAAATCTCCTATCCCGCTCAGGAGCAGCACGGCGTTTGGACCCAAATAACCCGGGCGAACCACGTAATTGTACTGGAACCGTTCTTCTACTGCCGTGACATGGTGGAAATCATCCACGAAGACTTTAACACCACCCTCTGGATTTCCAGCATTTTCGTGCTTCTGGTGTTGCTGTTCAGCTTCCGCAACATCTGGATTGCCCTCATCGCCTTCCTGCCCATGTTTGTGAGCTGGTACGTGATGCAAGGCTACATGGCCATTTTCCACCTGGAGTTCAACCTCATCAACATTGTCATCTCCACCTTTATCTATGGCATTGGCGTGGACTACAGTATCTTTGTGATGGAGGGCCTCCTTGCGGAGGCGCGACGCGGTGAAAAATCCATGCTGAGCTACCACAAAGTGGCCATTTTCTACAGCGCCATGGTGCTGGCGATAGTGACCTTCTCGCTGGTGTTTGCCCGTCATCCGGCCATCCATTCCATCGGCCTTATCACGTTAATCGGCATGGCTTCCACCATTCTGATAACCTACTCGCTCCAGCCGTTTGTGTTCCGACAGCTGTGCAAGTACCGCTTCTTCCGGCGCGGTTTCCGTATCCCGGAAAAAGAAGATTAACCTCCGATAAATTCCCGCAGCAGCGATGTCGCGGGAATTTCTTTATCCGGAACGGGGGTAAAGTAGTGAATGAACTTGAGCAGGCGGTGCGCCTCCGCGTATTCCGCGCAGTTCTGCGGAACGGTGCGCAGGATGGGCTCCGCGTGGTTCTTCATGACGGCAAACTCAATGAGATAGGCGCTGTTGAACATGACGTCCGCCGTTTCCTGGAAAGGATATATCCATTTTTCCTCCGCTTCCAGTACGTTCTGCCAGTTGGAGATGGATTCGCGGGCCGTAAAAGCACCTTTGTTATAGTCTCGGACAATGCGGCGCAACAGGCGGTTGTCGCTGGTGGGAATCCAATTGTGGTTGTCCAGGTTGGCGCCCGTGAGCGTATTGATGAAAATCTTGAACTTGGCACTTTCCGGAATGTCCGACGTGAGGTCCGGATTCAGGGCGTGAATGCCTTCGATGAGCAAGATGCAGCCTTCTCCCAGCTTCAGTTTTTTGCCATTATACTCCCGGAGGCCCGTAACAAAGTTATATTCCGGCACATCCACCTCTTCTCCGCCGATAAGCTGCATGATATGCTTCTCCATGAGGGCGTGGTCCACGGTATCAAAATTGTCGAAGTCATAGCTTCCGTCCGGAAACTTGGGGGTATCGGTCCGGTTCACAAAGTAGTCGTCCGTACTCATAGACATGGGCTTGAGGCCGCATGCTTTGAGCTGGACGGACAGGCGCTTGCAGAAGGTGGTTTTTCCGGACGATGAAGGGCCGGTGATGAGTACCACCTTGAGCGGGGTTTCGCTGCGGTAACGACGGTCAATCTCTTCCGCAATCTTGACGATTTTCTTTTCCTGCAAGGCTTCCGCTATCTGGATAAGCTCACTGGCGCGACCCTTCAGGAAGGCTTCGTTTACATCGCCCACGGTTCCCAGCCCCATGATAATGTTCCAGCGGAGGGCCTCCTTGAAAATCTCGTACGTGCGCGGCTGGTCCACAAAATCCGCCACGCGCGAAGGATCCTCCCGGGAAGGAAGCTGCAGCAGCAGGCCGTCGTGGTACGGTAGAATGCCCCATACCTTCAGATAGCCGGTGGACGGGACCAGCTTCCCATAATAATAGTCCGAGGTTTCTCCCAGCGTGTAGTAGTCCGTGTAGGCCTCGCCGCTGGTCTCCAGCAGCTTCACCTTGTCCTCGTAGCCGGCTTTGCGGAATTCCTTGATGGCCCGTTCCGTCTGCACGTCGTAGCGGTGGAAGGGCAAATCCTTCTCCACCAGCTCCTTCATGCGCTTTTCCAGCACCACCAGGTCCTGTTCCGACACCTCAGTGTCGTCTGCCTTGCGCAGGTGGCAGAAGTAGCCGTGCGAGATGGGGTGCTCCATGTACAGTTTGCTGCCCGGGAATACATCTGAGGCGGCCTTGTACAGCAAGAAACAAAGCGAGCGGCTATACACACGCATGCCGCTCGACTCACGGACATCTATGAACTCGATGTCCTTATTTTGATAGACCTTGAATTTGAGGCCCTGGGAGACATTGTTCACCTTGGCGGACACAATGGGATAGGGCCGATGACAGTCGAATTCAGAGAGCATTTGCAGAAGGGACGTCCCTTCCGGGAAACGCTTGGTCTCTTTGGTGTTCTTGCAGTAAACCTGTACCATGGAAAGAAAGTTTGAACGCAAAGGTAGTAAAACGCGCCCAAAATTACAAGACCTCTAAAAAGACATGTTGTGCATCCAGTCCACAAAGGCCTTCTGCCAACCGTCCGTAGTGCCCTCCGGCAAATATTCCTTCAGGGTTACCTGGCGGGATTTACAAGCAGTCCCACTCCAAATCTTTTCTTGCGCAAGCGCTGCTACGGTGAGCAGCATCAAGATGCCTGTCAAAACAATTTTTCTCATATCGTTTAAGAAAAGCACAAGTTCATAAGTTACTGGACAAGGACGGTCATCTTGGTGCAAAGCGTGCCATCGGCCAGGCTCAGCGTGATGTCGGCCGTGGTATCGTCCCTAAAAGACCAGGCGTAATGGAGTTCGGGGCCGTCTGCGGTGGGCAGCACCGGCACCACGAACTTGATGTCCTTGGCGGCGGCGAGCTTGCGGCCCATCAGCTCCAGCCCCATCTGCACCAGCGTGACGCCGGGGGTGACGGGATAACCCGGGAAATGGGCTTTGTAAATGGGGCTTTCCGGGAGCAGGCGCACTGTAGCGGTTCCTTCTCCCCGTGAGACGATTTGGTATAAAGTTCCTTCTAACATAATATGCGTTGCCCAAACATTATTTGACTATGAAGTAGCAACCGGCCAGGATGAGGAAAAGGCCAATCCACTGCGTCCATACTACGGTTTCGTGGAAGAAAATCACCGCCACCAGCATGCCGAACAGAAAGCTGAGGGAAGACAGCGGATACACCTGGCTGAACGGGAAGCTCCGCAGCATGTACATCCACTCCAGGGTACCTACAATGCCGCAGATACCGGAAGCGATGAGCCACCAGTTGGTAAGAATGCCGTCACGGAAAAACACCCAGGTCCAGCTGAAGCTGCCCATGTGCTCGGCCGCCACTTTGAACAGTGATTGGGCAGAGCACATAAGGACAGCCTGGGTGATAGATAAAATAATGAGTCTTAACATGGTTTGTCAAATCAATCACTTGGGTCCTTAGTCATCCTTGAGGGCGCTCTTGAGAGATGCCGTGGCAATGAGTTCATCCCCCAGGCGAACCTCGGCGTCAACCAGGGTAATGTTGGAGATTACTTCCTTGAGGAAGATGGTGGTTTCCAGGGTTTCGCCCGCCTTGGGCAAGCAGTTAATCCTGAGCTTCCGGAACTGGCCTATATAACCAATCTTTACCGGGAGATGCAGGATGTATTTGCTGTAATAGCCCTGCCGCACGGCGCTGCACTGGGCCATGTGTTCCATGAGCCCGGCGGCGCTCAGGCAGCCGTCTTCCATGAGAAGGTTCTTTCCCTCCTCCGGCGTAAAGCGAATCCGTGCCAGCTCCGCCGTGTATTCTTCCAGGGAATCCACAAAGCGGAACGGCGGCTGCTGGGGCAGTAATTCACCAATGGGAATGTCGCTAAAGGGTTTCATTCGGTCTAAAAAAAATAAACGGTACGAGGCCCATTGGCCCCGTACGTTTAACAATACAAATAGTCAAGCACGCGTGCTTATTTGATTAACCAATACGATTGGCAATGAACTTGCAGAAGTCATCCAGGGTGATGAGGTCCTTGAAATCTTCCGGTTTCATCTTGAAGCCGAACTGTTCCTCAACCAGGACAACGACGTCCACAACCTCCAGGGAATCAATTCCCAGGTCTTCTTTCAGGCGGGCGTCCTCGCTGATTTTGCTTTCTTCAATCTCCAGGTCTTCCACCAGGAATTCATTCACTTTCTCGTAAATTTCGTCGATAGTCATAATTACTTCTTATTAATATGTTTATTCTTTTTAAGGTCCCGTTCGGGCTTGCAAATTTAGTAATAATTTTCTAATTTTGCCCATAATCTGCCCGGTTGGAAGTCAAAGACTGGCTTCGCCCTGCAGAAATTACGTTTAAAAAAATGGAAAAGGGACCTATCTCTCAATTCATTACCCATCACTACCGTCATTTCAATTCCGCAGCCTTGGTAGATGCTGCAAAGGCCTATGAAGATCTCCTGAACAAAGGAGGAAAAATGTTCCTGGCCATGGCCGGCGCCATGTCCACCGCAGAACTGGGCCTCTCCCTGGCAGAGATGATTCGTCAGGACAAAATCGCCTTCGTTTGCTGCAGTGCAAACAACCTGGAGGAAGACATCATGAACCTGGTGGCCCACAGCCACTATTATCGTGTACCCGGCTACCGTGACCTCACTCCCAAACAGGAGCAGGAACTGCTGGACAACCACTACAACCGTGTAACGGATACCTGCATCCCGGAAGAGGAAGCGTTCCGCCGTCTGGAAAAGCACCTGGTAGAGGTGTGGGACAAGGCCAAGGCGGAAGGCAAGAGATATCTCCCCTATGAGTTCATCTATCAGATGATTCGCAGCGGTGTTCTGGAGCAGTATTATGAGATCGACCCCAAGGACAGCTGGGTGGTCGCCGCCTGCGAGAAGAACATCCCCATCATCTGCCCCGCATGGGAAGACTGCACCACTGGCAACATCTTCACCGCTCATGTGATCCGCGGCGAATATGACCCGCACATGGTCATCCAGGGCGTGGAAGTGATGATGTTCCTGGTGGACTGGTACAAGAAAAACAGCCAGGGCGCCGGCGTGGGATTCTTCCAGATCGGCGGCGGCACCG
>DFFY01000077.1:49810-55308 GCA_002371115.1 Bacteroidales bacterium UBA3764 | reverse complement strand
TCCTCACCCGCGACGCCCGCGAAGTTGAGCGTAAGAAACCTGGTCAGCCTGGCGCACGTCGTCGCTTCCAGTTCAGTAAGCGTTAATCTTACTGGTGGTTTACGTCAGCACGGCTTAGGTACTGTAAATCCTGAGACCTTGGTGAGGATGAGAATCTTCCCGAGCTACAAAAAGGATTGCCGGGCCGCGAAAAAATCCCGGAGACCAGCACAAGGCTGCTACTTCGGATTGATGAATGAGTTATTAAAAAGAACAAACAACCCATGTCAAGAACTAATTTTCAGGAATTGCTTGATGCAGGCTCCCACTTCGGCCACCTGGCCCGCAAGTGGAACCCCAAGATGGCTCCGTATATCTTCGTAGAAAGAAACGGTATCCACATCATCGACCTGCACAAGACCGTCGTCAAAATTGACGAGGCAGCAGAGGTCCTCAAGGAAATGGCCCGCAGCGGCCGCAAGGTCCTCTTCGTTGCTACCAAGAAACAGGCTAAAGACGTTGTGGCAGAAATGGCTGCTTCCGTCAATATGCCTTCCGTGACCGAGCGTTGGCCGGGCGGTATGCTTACCAACTTCCCCACCATCCGCAAGGCCGTGAAGAAAATGAACACCATCGACAAGATGAAAGAAGATGGCACCTTCGAGAAGCTCGCCAAGCGTGAGCGTCTGCAGGTGGAGCGCCAGCGGGCCAAACTGGAGAAGAACCTCGGTTCCATCCGTGACATGTCCCGCCTCCCGAGCGCCCTCTTCGTGGTGGACGTCCAGAAAGAGGCCAATGCCGTCAAGGAGGCCGTCCGTCTGAACATCCCGGTTATCGCAATGGTTGACACATGTTGCGATCCCACGCCCATTGATTATGTGATTCCGGCAAACGACGACTCCACGAAGTCCATCGCCCTCATCATGGATGTGATGTGCAAGGCTATCAACGAAGGTCTGGAAGAGCGCAAACTGGAGAAGGAAAAGGAAGCTGAGGCCGCTCCCGCAGAGGGTGAGGCTGCCGCTCCCGAGCGCAAGCTCCGTTCCCGTCGCGCCCCCAAGGCAGAACCCGTAGATGCCGCCGCCGAGGCTCCCGCCGCTGAGGCCCCCGCTACAGAAGAGTAATTAACCGTTTAAAAGCAAGTAATTATGGCTATCTCTTTAGCAGATATCAAGAAACTCCGCGACATGACCAGCGCTGGCATGATGGACTGCAAAAAGGCCCTCGAAGAGGCTGCCGGTGAGTTCAAGCGTGCTGTGGAAATCCTGCGCGAGAAAGGTAAATCCACCCTCGCCAAGCGCGGTGAAAACGAGACCACCCAGGGTGCTGTGCTCAGCCGTGTAAACGGCGGCAAGGCCATCCTCGTCTGCCTCGGTTGCGAGACCGACTTCGTGGCCGCCACCCCGGACTTCAAAGCCCTGTCCGGCAGCATCGCAGATGCAGCTATCGCTGCTTTCCCTGCGACCGCAGAAGAACTGAAGGCCGTGAAACTTGCCGATGGTTACTCCATCGAAGAGGACATCACCAACCAGGCTGGTAAAACCGGTGAAAAGCACGTGCTGGCTTTCTACGGTGCCCTTGAGGCCCCGTTCGTGAGCGAATATGTGCACTTCAATGGCAAACTGGGCGCCATCGTTTCCTTCTCCAAGGAAGTGCCCGCCGAGATTGCCCGCGGTATTGCCATGCAGGTGGCTTCCATGAACCCCGTGGCTGTAGATGCAGCTTCCGTCCCCGCGGAGGTGCTTGAGTCCGAAAAGACCGTCGCCATCCAGAAAACCAAGGACGAGCAGGTGCAGAAGTCCGTTGACAACGCCCTCAAGAAGGCCGGCATCAACCCCGCCCACGTGGACAGCGAAGACCACATTGAGTCCAACACCGCCAAGGGCTGGCTCACCGCCGAACAGGCCAAGCAGGCCCGCGAGATCATCGCCAAGGTGTCGGCCGAGAAGGCTGCCAACCTGCCCGAGCAGATGATCCAGAACATCGCCGCCGGCCGCGTCCAGAAGTTCTTCAAGGAGAACACCCTGGAGCAGCAGGAGTACCAGATGGGCGATGGCAAGACGGCCGTCAAGGACGTCCTGGCCGCTGCCGACAAGGATGCGAAGATCCTCGCCTTCTACCGCTTCTCCCTCACCGACGAGTAGGAAACGATTTGATCATAAAAAAANNAGGCCCGCGAGATCATCGCCAAGGTAGGCGCAGAAACCCTGGCTTCCCTGGAGCAGAAAGTGCAGATGATCAACGGTATCGTCAATGGTCGTATCCAGAAGTTCCTGAAGGAGAACACCCTCATGGAGCAGGAATACCAGCTCAGCGACGACAAGAAGACCGTCAAGGAAGCCCTGGCCGCTGCCGATAAGGACGCCAAGGTGCTCGCCTTCAAGCGCTTCTCCCTGTCGGACTAATCCAAGTCCTCGTACGTAAAACGTCCTCCGGTTCCCCGGGGGACGTCTTTTTATGCCTTGCAACAGGAAATTTCGTATCTTTGCACCTATGATTTTGTACCTTACAGGGAGCCCCACCCGCTACGGGGAGCCGCAGTTTACCTCCGACAACGGTTTTTTGGCCGATGTGCAGTCGGAGCTGGCGCAAGCGGTGAAACGGGCCGGGGGAGCGCCCGGCGCCAAGCCCCGCGTCCTCCTGGTGAGTGCCGCCCCGGATGACCGTGGCTTCACGGAGTCCGTCTTCAAGGGCATGAGCGCGTGCATCCATCAATCCGGTATCGACACGGAAGAAATAGTGATGCTGGACCGCCGGAACGCGGACCAAACGGCGGCACTGGTGAAAAACGCCCATTGGATTGTCCTCTGCGGCGGCCATGTTCCCACCCAGAACCAGTTTCTGCATGAGATTCGGCTCAAGGAGCTCATCCGGGGCTTCGACGGCGTGGTGATGGGCTGCAGTGCCGGCAGCATGAACTGTGCAGACAATGTGTATTCCCACCCGGAGCTCCCCGGCGAGGCCACGGACCCGCAGTACAGGCGCTGGCTCAAGGGCCTGGGGCTCACGGACATCAACCTGATTCCCCACATGGAGCAGGTGCGGTATGCCCGGGTGGACGGCCTCCGCCTGTTCGAGGACATCGCCTTTCCGGACAGCTGGGGTCATCGGTTCTATACCTTCAAGGATGGCGGATATGTGAAAATCGTCAACGGAAAACCCACCCTTTACGGGGAAGCGTACGAAATCACCCGCGGAGCCATGCGCCGCGTCAGCGAAGAAAACAAAACCTACAGTTTTATGAACTTGATATTTATTTCTCCCCATTTCCCTGCCACTTACTGGCATTTCTGCGCCGGGCTTAAACAGAACGGCGTCAATGTGCTGGCCATTGCCGATACGGACTACTGGAACCTGTCTCCGGAGCTCCGCGGCAGCATCTCGGACTACTATAAAGTGAACAACCTGGAAAACTACGACGAAATGTACCGCGCCGTAGCCTGGCTGGCCCACAAATGGGGCAAGATTGACTGGATAGAGTCCAACAACGAGTACTGGCTGGAGCAGGATGCCCGCCTGCGCACGGACTTCAACGTGACCACGGGCATCCAGAACGACCACATCGCCGCCATCAAGAACAAGAGCGAGATGAAGAAGTACTACGCCCTGGGCGGCATCCCCACCGCCCGCCAGATCAAGGGCGCGGAAGGTCTGGCCAAGGTGAAAGCCTTCACTGGGAAGACCGGCTATCCCATCATCGCCAAGCCGGACAACGGCATGGGCGCCAGCGGCACCTATAAAATTCAGAGCGACGCGGAACTGGAAGCCTGGTTCGCCACCCATCCCAACGCCGGCAGCTTCGTGATAGAGGAATTCATCACCGGCCTTCTGGTAAGCTACGACGCCATTTTCAATGCCGATGGAGAACCGGTGTTCGAGAACAACACCATCTTCCCAACGCCCATCATGGAAATTGTGCACGACAACCTGGACACCTGCTACTGGACCAACAAAACCGTGCCCGCCAAACTGGCCGCCATCGGCCGCCGGACGGTCAAGGCCTTCGGCATCAAGAGCCGCTTCGTGCACCTGGAGTTCTTCCAGCTGGACCGCGACCGCGCGGGCCTCGGCAAAAAAGGGGACTACGTGGGTCTGGAAGTGAACATGCGCCCGCCGGGTGGCTACACGCCGGACATGATGAACTTTGCCCACAGCACGGACGTGTTCCAGATTTGGGCCGATATGGTGGCCTTCAATGAGGCCCGCAAGCCGCAGGGTGAGCAGTACTTCTGCGCCTACGCCGGCCGCCGTGACGGCAAGGCCTACCTCCACAGCCACGAGGAAATCATGGCCCGCTACGGCAGCGTCCTGTGCATGGCGGAACGCGTCCCGGACGCCCTGGCCGACGACCTCTGCAACATGGCCTACATGGTGCGCCTCAAGGACAAGAAGGACATTGACGTGTTCTTCGACTTTGTGACCCGCCGCGCGTAAAAGGGCTTTCGAGGGTCCCTTCTTGTCATACCGAGGGTCCCTTCTTGTCATACCGAGGGCGAAGCCCGAGTGTATCGCCCCAAAGAAGGCATTTAAATAGTCCAGTTTCCACAAATATTTCGTATATTTGTGGAAACTGATTTTGTTATGCCCAATGCAGTAGGACACATTGCCCAGGTCGTGGGACCGGTGGTGGATGTACATTTCAATATATCGGCCCGGAATGAGGAGTTGGAGCTGCCGCGCATCGACGATGCCCTGGTGGTGAAGCGTCCGGACGGAAAGAACGTGATTCTGGAGGTGCAGCAGCACATTGGTGAGGACACCGTGCGCTGCGTGGCCATGGATTCCACGGACGGCCTCAGCCGTGGGCTGGCGGTAGAGAATACGTATCGGCCCATTGCCATGCCCGTGGGCGCGCAAATCCGCGGCCGCGTGATGAACGTCACTGGAGACGCCATAGACGGCATGGCGGAACTGGACCGGGAGAATGCCCTGCCCATCCACCGGGAGCCGCCCAAGTTCGAGGACCTCACCACGTCCCAGGAGGTGCTGTTCACCGGCATCAAGGTCATCGACCTGCTGGAACCCTATCTGAAGGGCGGTAAAATCGGTCTGTTCGGCGGCGCCGGCGTGGGCAAGACCGTGCTTATCAAGGAACTCATCAACAACATTGCCAAGGCGCACAACGGCTTTTCCGTGTTTGCCGGCGTAGGGGAGCGCACCCGTGAAGGCAACGACCTCCTGCGGGAAATGATTGAGTCCAAGGTAATCCGTTATGGCGATGCCTTTGAAAAGGCCATGGCGGAGGGCAAGTGGGACCTCTCGCTGGTGGACCCCAAGGAACTGGAAAAGAGCCAGGTTTCCATGGTGTTCGGCCAAATGAACGAACCCCCGGGAGCCCGTTCCAGCGTGGCCCTGAGCGGCCTTACCCTGGCGGAGAGTTTCCGTGACAGCGATACGGGCGCAGGCCCGCGGGACATCCTGTTCTTCATCGACAACATTTTCCGTTTCACTCAGGCCGGTTCGGAGGTGAGCGCCCTGCTGGGCCGCATGCCCTCCGCCGTGGGTTACCAGCCCACCCT
>DFFY01000077.1:49282-49664 GCA_002371115.1 Bacteroidales bacterium UBA3764 | reverse complement strand
GCCGATGACCTCACGGACCCGGCCCCTGCCACCACGTTCACCCACCTGGATGCCACCACGGTGCTCAGCCGTAAAATCACGGCCCTGGGCATTTATCCGGCCGTGGACCCGCTGGAGAGCACGTCCCGCATCCTGGATCCGAATATTGTGGGCAAGGCCCATTATGACACCGCCCAGCGCGTGAAGCAAATCCTTCAGCGCAACCAGGAGCTTCAGGACATCATTGCCATCCTGGGCATGGACGAGCTCTCGGACGAGGACAAAACCACCGTCAACCGCGCCCGCCGCGTGCAGCGCTTCCTGAGCCAGCCGTTCTTTGTGGCGGAGCAGTTTACGGGCGTGCCCGGCGTCATGGTAAACATCGAGGACACCATCAAGGGCT
>DFFY01000077.1:45216-49186 GCA_002371115.1 Bacteroidales bacterium UBA3764 | reverse complement strand
CCGGAGCAGGCCTTCCTGAACGTGGGAACCATTGAAGATGCCATCAAGAAGGGCGAGGCCCTCCTCGCCGCCGCCAAGTAATTGTCATACCGAGCGAAGCGAGTGTATCTCAAATACGAAGGAACCACATGGAAGTGATTGACTTACATATTCTGAGCCCTGCGGGACCGCTGGTGCAGGCCCGGGTGGAGCTGGTGACGCTGCCGGGCGTGTCCGGGCCGTTCACCGTGCTCAAGGACCACGCCGCGCTCATTACGGCGCTGGAAAAGGGCCGCATCCGCTATGTAGAGGCGGGGGAGGAGAAGTTCCTGCCCATCCGGGAAGGCTTTGTGGAGGTGGGGAACAATGTAGTCAAGGCCTGCGTGGAAGTATGATGCTGGCGTTTTTCATATCGCTTTTGCTGCTGCAAGGAGATACACTCGGCCCTGCGGGCCTCGGTATGACAGAAAACATGCCGGGCGAAGTCTCTGTCATACCGAGCGAAGCCGAAGGCGAAGCGAGTGTATCTCAGGACATTGACATTGCAGAGATTATCTTCGAGCACATTGGGGACGAATACGAGTGGCACATCACCGAGTGGAAGGGAAAGCCCGTTGCCATTGAGCTGCCGGTCATTGTAAAAAGCAGCACCGGCTGGCACGTTTTCTCCTCGGAGCGCCTCCAGCATGGGGAGCACTACCAAGGTCTTTACATTGACCCGGAAAAGGGAAAAATCCTGGACGAAGCCACCGGGAAGCGCCCGCTGGACCTTTCCATCACCAAGAACGTGCTTTCCCTGATGATGAGCACGGCGCTGCTGCTGGTGATTGTCCTCCTCACTGCGCGCTGGTATAAAAAGCACGACGCCCTGAAGGAAGCGCCCACCGGCCTGGCCGCCGCCATGGAGCCGCTGGTGATGATGGTACACGACATGGCGCGGGAGAACATCGGCGAAGAAGACTATCGAAAGTATTCGCCGTACCTGTGCATGGCTTTCCTGTGGATCCTCTTGAACAACTTCCTGGGTATCATCCCCTTCTTCCCGGGAGGCGCCAACCTTACCGGCAACATTGCCATTACCCTGGTGCTGGCCCTGTGCACGTTCTTTACCGTGAACCTTACGGGCACCAAGCACTACTACAAAGATATTTTTGCCCCGGACGTACCGGGTTTCCTGAAACCCATCATGCCGGTCATCGAGGTGTTCAGCGCCTGCATGAAGCCGGTATCCCTCACCATCCGTCTGTTCGCCAACATGCTGGCGGGCCATATCATGATACTGTCCATGGTGTGCATTATTTTCATCATGGCCAAGTACGGCCCGCTCCTGAGCGGGGGCATGACGCTGGTGAGTGTGCTCTTCGGGGTGTTCCTGGATGCCCTGGAGTGCCTGGTGGCCTTTATCCAGGCGTATGTATTTACCATGCTCAGCTCCATTTACATCGGCCTGGCCCGGGTGCATGAGGAATGAGATTCACTCGGCCTTCGGCCTCGGAATGACAAACCCTGTCATACCGGGCGAAGCGAGCGTATCTCAAATAGATAAACATTTAAAATTTAGATATTATGATTTTAGCTACTATGATTCTCCAGGCCGCTGCAGGTGCAGCCCTCGGTAAGTTCGGTGCCGCCATCGGCGCAGGTATTGCCGCCATCGCCGCCGCCATCGGCATTGGCAAAATCGGCAAGTCCACCATGGAATCCATCGCTCGTCAGCCGGAAAGCGCCGGCAACCTGCGTACGTCCATGATTATCGCCGCCGGTATGGTGGAGGGTGCCGCCCTGTTCGCCATCATCGTCTGTCTCCTTGCCATCGTAATGTAATGAACCTGGTAACACCGGATACGGGCCTTCTGTTCTGGATGGTCGTCATTTTTGGCGTGGTGTTTTTCCTTCTCGCGAAGTTCGGCTTCCCCGTCATCACGGACATGGTGGAAAAACGCAGTGCCAAGATAGCGCAGTCCCTCAAGGATGCCGACGAAATTCAGGCCCGCATGGCCAGCTGGAAGGTGGAGCAGGCGCAGATGTTGGAGGCTACCCGCAAGGAGCAGTCCCAGATGCTGCGCGAGGCCACCGAGACCAAGGCCCGGATTGTGGCCGATGCCAAGGCGCAGGCCCAGGCCCAGGCGGACAAGATATTGGCCGATGCCAAGCTTCAGATTGAGGCCGAGAAAGAGAGCGCCCTCCGCGACGTGCGCCGCGAAGTGGCCATCCTGAGCGTGCAGGTGGCGGAAAAAGTGCTGCGGCACGAGCTCTCCGACGAAGGCAGCCAGCGGGCGTTCATCGACCAGCTTGTCGATGAAGCCAATCAAGCGCAAATGCACAACCACAGCTGATGAACCGCGCCATTGTCATAACCCGCTACGCCAGAGCGCTGGTCCGCTATGTCCGTGACAACGGGCAGGGGGACATTGTGTGCTCGGAGGCGGAAACCCTGCTGAAGGCCCTGCACGACGTGCCGGACCTTACCCGCATGGTGGAGGCGGCCGGGGACGTGGTGAGCGAGTTCGACAAGAAAAAACTCCTGCAGACGGCCCTTGGCAACCGCATGTCGCCGGAACTGAGCCGCTTCCTCACGCTCCTGAACAAGAACGGACGCATGGAACTGGTGCCGGACATCCTGCGGGACTTCGTGGACATGTACCACCGCAGCGTGGGCATTCGCAAGGCGCACCTGACAACTGTTTCCGAACCCTCGGAACGCCTGCTGCAGCGCCTCAAGGCCTTGGTGAAGAGCAAGACCGGTGACGATGTCATCATAGAGGTGGAGGTGGACCCGTCCCTGGTGGGCGGCTTTGTCTTCGACATTGACGATTATCTCCTGGATGCCAGCGTAAAACGTCAGCTGGAACTGATCCGGGAACAATTTATTGAACGTAACAGACGCATTATCTAATGGCAAATACGAGTTTAAAACCCAGCGAAGTGAGTGAAATCCTCCTCGGGCAGCTCAAAGATATGAAAAACGAGCTCCAGTTCGAGGAGATTGGCAAGGCGCTGCAAGTGAGCGACGGCGTGGTGCGCATCTATGGCCTGGACCATGCGGAGGCCGGCGAACTGCTGGACTGCGGCAACGGAGTCATGGCCGTGGTGATGAACCTGGAGGCCGACAATGTGGGTGCCGTGATGATGGGCCCCACGGACCTGGTGAAGGAAGGCATGGTGGTGCGCCGTACGGGCCGCATCGCCTCCGTGGCCGTGAACGACCAGCTGCTGGGCCGCGTGATAGACCCGCTGGGCAATCCGCTGGACGGTCTGGGCCCCATCGACGGGGAAAAGATAGACATGCCGCTGGAGCGCAAGGCGCCGGGCGTCATCTTCCGCCAGCCGGTGAGCGAGCCGCTGCAAACGGGCATCAAGGCCATCGACGCCATGATTCCTATTGGCCGCGGCCAGCGTGAACTCATAATTGGTGACCGCCAGACGGGTAAAACGGCCATTGCCATTGATACCATTATCAATCAGCGCGCGGCGTACGAGGCCGGGAAGCCGGTGTACTGCATTTACGTGGCCATCGGCCAAAAGGGCTCCACGGTGGCTTCCATCGTGAAAACGCTGCGGGAGCACGGCGCCATGGACTACACCGTGGTGGTGGCGGCTACGGCGGCGGACCCGGCGGCTTTGCAGTATTATGCCCCGTTTGCCGGTGCGGCCATTGGCGAGTATTTCCGTGATACGGGGCGGCATGCCCTGGTGGTGTACGACGACCTCTCCAAGCAGGCCGTGGCCTACCGTGAGGTGTCGCTGATTCTTCGCCGTCCTTCCGGGCGTGAGGCCTATCCGGGCGACATTTTCTACCTGCACAGCCGTCTGCTGGAGCGCGCGGCGCGAATCATCGACCAGCAGGAAGTGGCCGAGCAGATGAACGACCTGCCGGCCGTGCTCAAGGACAAGGTGAAGGGCGGCGGTTCGCTCACGGCCCTGCCCATTATTGAGACGCAGGCGGGTGACGTATCGGCCTATATTCCCACCAACGTGATTTCCATCACCG
>DFFY01000077.1:36410-45159 GCA_002371115.1 Bacteroidales bacterium UBA3764 | reverse complement strand
CGACGGCCAGATTTACCTGGAACAGGCCCTGTTCAATCAGGGCGTGCGGCCCGCTATCAACGTGGGTATCAGCGTGTCCCGCGTGGGTGGCAACGCCCAGGTGAAGTCCATGAAGAAGGTGGCCGGTACACTCAAGATTGACCAGGCCCAGTGGACGGAACTGGAGGCCTTCTCCAAATTCTCCTCGGATGTGGACAAGGTGACGGAATTGGCCCTGGACAAGGGCCGGAAGAACAACCAGCTGCTCATCCAGCCCCAATACAGTCCCATGCCGGTAGGGGAGCAGGTGGCCATCCTGTACTGCGGTACGCATGCGCTCATGCGGGACATCGCCATCGGGCAGGTGCGTCCGTTCCAGGAGGCTTTTCTGGACCGTCTCCGCGCCGCGCATAAGGCGGATGTCCTGGAGCCGCTGGGCCAGGGCAAGCTCACCCCGGAGATAGAATCGGTGCTCACCGAAACCGCCGCTTCCGTGATTTTGACTTTGAAATAAGTTGTCCTAAG
Organism: Bacteroidales bacterium UBA3764; assembly: GCA_002371115.1. Lineage (GTDB taxonomy): Bacteria > Bacteroidota > Bacteroidia > Bacteroidales > UBA932 > Cryptobacteroides. The sequence goes on along the minus strand of DFFY01000077.1, from coordinate 44,655 downwards.
AATCCCAGGTAACCCTTTTGTCATTCTGCATTTCCCTTTTTGCCATTCTGAGCGAAGTCGAAGAATCCCATGCCCACACTGAAAGAAATAAAAGGCCGCATCGCCTCTGTCCGGAGTACCCTCAAAATTACTTCGGCCATGAAGCTGGTGTCCAGCGCCAAACTGCGGAAGGCCCAGAACGCCATTGAAGCCATGCGTCCGTACCAGGAGCAGCTGCAGGGCATCCTGGCCTCGCTGCAAGGGGGAAGCGCCACGCAAAAGGCCGATTTTATGGCGCTAAGCCCGGAAAACGATGCAAGTGCCACAAAAAGGGCCGATTCTATGGCGCTCGGCCCTAAGACCATTGTGGCCATTGCCTCCAACTCCTCGCTCTGCGGCGGCTTCAACGCCAACGCAGTGGCCAAGGTGCGTGCCATCCGGCAGCCCGGGGACACGGTGTATGCCATTGGCCGCAAGATGGCCGATGCCATGCGCAAGGACGGCTTTGCCTCGCCGGAGGACTTGTCGTCGCTCGCGGAACACCCTTCCTACGGCCCTGTGGCTGCGCTGGTGGAGAAACTGGTGGCGGACGTGGAGGCCGGCCGCACCGGCGCCGTGGTACTGGTGTACAACCACTTTGTGTCCACCGCCCACCAGGAGCCTGTGGTGGAGGTGCTGGTGCAGCGGCGTTCTGTGGAGGAGGGAGATGAGTCCCTTTCTTCCACGTCGCTTCGCGACCCTGTACGGGCAAATGTTCCGGAAAGGGACTCTTCTCCCTCTCCTTCCGACATAGCACCCCTCATCGAACCCTCCCGGGCGGAGCTGCTGGCCGCGCTCCTGCCCAAAACCCAGAAACTGAAACTATTTGCGGCGCTCCTGGACAGCGCTGCAGCCGAACACGCCGCCCGTACCGTTGCCATGCAAACCGCTACGGACAATGCGGAGAACCTGCTGGCAGAACTCACCCTTCAGTACAACAAGGGCCGCCAGCAAAAGATTACCTCCGAAATCCTGGATCTTGCAGGCGGACAGGCGGAAAACTAACCACCCACTATGAACCTGAAAGAAGACGTCATTCAACCGCTGGGCACTTTCAAATTCTGGAAGGAACTGGTAATCATGACCGTTGCCATGTTTATTGCCGCTGCTGCGGTGTATTACTTCCTTTTGCCCAGCAACCTGGTCATCGGCTCCATTACGGGCCTTTCCATGGTGATAGCCAGCCTGTTCTCGGCCGCCGGCATTCCCGTGAAGGTGTCGGTGGTCATCGTGCTCATCAACGCCTTGCTGCTGGTGCTGGCCTGGTTGCTGATAGGCGCGGAATTTGGCGCCAAAACGGTATATACAGCCCTTATCCTGGGCCCCTTCGTGGACATTTGGGAAAAGATTTTGCCTTACCAGACGCTGCTGGACCCCGGCCAGACTTCCGTGATGGGGGACCCCTGGTTTGACCTCCTGTGCTTTGTCCTTGTCCTGAGCGCCTCGCAGACCATCCTGTTCAACATCAACGCTTCCACCGGCGGGCTGGATATCCTGGCCAAGATTGTGAACAAGTACCTGCACTTCGACATCGGCACGTCTGTTTCGGTGGCCGGGGCGCTGATTTGCTGTACGGCTTTTACGGTGAACCCCTTCCGCCTGGTGGTAATCGGCCTTATCGGCACGTGGATCAACGGCCTTGCGCTGGACTATTTCACCGCCGGCCTGAACCGCCGCAAACGCGTGTGCATCATCTCCTCCCGGCACGAGGAAATCCGCAAATACATCATTGAGGACCTGCAGCGCGGCTGTTCGCTGTATGAGGTGACGGGCGGCTACAACGGGCACAAGAACGTGGAAATCCAGTCGCTCCTTACCCAGAACGAGTTTGCCGACCTCATGAGTTACCTGAAGCAGAACGACATCCACGGATTCATCACTGCCGGCAACGTGAGTGAGATTTACGGAGACTGGAACAGCAAAAAGAAGAAAAAAAAGTAAAAATTTTTTCCGCGCCACCTGTTTTGGCACGGTATTGGAAATAAGGGGTATCAGACATAAATATTGATACCTTACCATACACCCGCGGCCAATTGTGAAATTCGCTTGCGGGTTTTTCTTTTTGTTGTACCTTTGCAGGCAGTTATGATAAAAGCAATTGTTTTTGATATTGGCGGTGTCCTCATCAACCTGGACATGGACGGATGCATCCGTGCTTTCCGCAGCAATCTGGGGTTCGACCGCATCACCGAACTGCTGGACCCGTGCCACCAGAAAGGGGTTTACGGGGACATGGAAGCCGGCCTGGTCAGTGCCGACGAATTCCGCGCAGAGGTGCTCCGGGACTCCCGGCCCGGCAGCCAGCCGGAGGATGTGGACCGTTCCATGCTTGCACTTCTTGCCGGCATGGCTCCGGATACGGTGGAAACGTTGAAGGCCCTGAAGGAGCGCTATCCGCTGTATCTCCTTTCCAACAACAATCCCATCGCCATGGGCCATATCCTTCGCATGTTCCGGGACTATGGGATAGACCCGGAAACCACTTTCCGTGAGCAGTTTATCTCCTGTGAGATGAAAATGCTCAAGCCGTCGGCCCGGATTTATGAGGCGGTGGTGGCGGGTATCGGTCTTCCGGCAGATGAAATACTCTTTGTCGATGACAGCGAAACCAACGTGGAGGCTGCCCGGAAAGCGGGTTTGCAGGCGCGGACCTTTGTGCCCGGCACCAAGCTGTCGGCCCTTTTGAGCGAGTTGTAATGTCTCTGTTCTCCTTCTTCCGCATCAGCAAGCCCCGGGCCCAAAAGGTGCCGGAAGGGGAGGTGGATGCCGTTTACAGGCGTTTGCGCCGCCGGACGTTCTGGAGCGTGACGCTGGTCTATACGCTTTATTACATTTGCCGGGGAACGCTCAGCGTGGTGAAGCAGCCGCTCATTGACGGCGGCGTGCTTACGGCGGGGCAGCTCGGCATCATCGGCTCGGCCTTTCTTTTTGTCTATGCGGCCGGCAAGTTCCTGAACGGCTTTATTGCAGACTATTGCAACATCCGGCGCTTTATGGCGGTGGGTGTGGGGGTATCGGCCCTGATTAACCTGCTGCTGGGGGTGTTGGGCCTGTTGCATGGGACGCTGGCGGTGGGGTCGGTGACGGTTCTGCTGCTGTTTGTGGTACTGTGGGGCCTGAACGGCTGGGCGCAGAGCATGGGCTCGCCGCCCGGAACCATCAGCCTGTCGCGCTGGTTTCCGCTGTCGCAGCGGGGGACCATGTACAGCATCTTCAGCTCTACGCCGCAGCTGGGAAAAGCCCTGTCCATGATTATGACGGGCTTCATTGTGGCGGCGGCCGGCTGGCAGTGGGGGTTTTTGGCAGCGGCGGTGGCCGGCGTGCTTGGGGTGGCCGTGTCGCTCGTATTCATTTCCGATACGCCTGAAAGCGAAGGGCTTCCTTCGGTGCAGGAACTCTCCGGGGAGGAACTGCGCACCATGGACAAGCGTCCCACCAAGGAATTGCAGAAGTGGGTGTTCCGGCATCCGGGCATTTGGGTTATCGCCATTTCCACGGCATTTTTATACATTACCCAGCAGGCCGTGAGCGACTGGGGCGTGCTCTTCCTGCAAAAGCAGAAGGCGTTTTCGCTTACCAGCGCGGCACAGGTGATTGGGTATGCAGAGATTTTCGGGGTTATCGGCAATGTGGCGGCCGGGTGGCTGTCGGACGTCTTGTTCCGGGGCAACCGGGTGCGTCCGGTAATAATTGCCGGCGTATTGGCCATCTTTTCGCTGGCCGGCTTCCTGTTCCTGGATGGCGGTTTTGTGGGAAATATCGTGTTTGTGGCCGTGTTCAGCTGCGCATTCAGCGTGGTGTTCTGCATTGTGGCCGGGCTCATGGCCCTGGATTTTGTGCCGCGCAAGGCGACGGGTGCCGCCCTGGGTATCGTGGGCGTGTTCAGCTATGCCGCATCGGGCCTGCAATCCATGGCCAGCGGTTTCCTCATCGACGGATTTGTTTCTGACGGGGTCTATGACTTTGGTCCCGTGTCCATTTTCTGGCTGGTGGCGTGTCTGCTGGCCTTCGTGTTACCGGTTCTGGGCTGGAAATACCTGCGCCATTAGTTGTGGATAGCGGACGGTCTGGTAGAGGCTGCGGATGGCCAGGTGTACAAAGTAGGCGGCCATCAGCAGGTGCAGGGACGTCTCCGGGGTAAGGGTGCCGATTCCCAGCGAGGCGAGCAGCCATCGGCCTGCAAACCAGACGGCGAAAAAGCCTACAGCGCAGAGCAAGGTGCTGTTCCTGAGGTCTTTGGAGGCGGTGGCGCCAATGTAGATGCCGTCCCAGGTGAAGGCCGGGCAGCCGATGAGCGGCATCAGAAGCAGCCAGGGGAGGAAAGCCCGGCCGGCTTCCACCACGGACGCGTCGGAGGTCATGAGCTGGAGGAGAGGCGTGCCGCCCAGGCCGTACAGCAGCATGAAGGCCCCGGCCAGTCCGAAACCCCACGCGAAGGTGCCGCGCACGGTGGAACGTACGCCGTCTTCATTTTTCTCGCCGATGAATCGGCCCGTAAGCGCCTCGCCGGCATAGGCAAAGCCATCCGTAAAATAGCTGAACAGCATGAGCAGTTTCATGAGGATGCTGCTCACGGCCAGCATGCGGTCCCCCAGGCCGGCGCCAATCACCGTGAAGCCGATGTACACGGCAATCATGCCCACGGAGCGTAGGAACAGGTCCCGGTTGAGGGAGAAGAAGGAATCGGGCTGGTTGATAACATGCTGATTATCAGCATTTTGCTGGAAATCCTCGGCTCTTTTTGCGCAGAGGATTTTCAGGAAATGGCTGAGTGACAGATACTTACGAGCCAGCAGGAGGGCGAGGAAAAGGCCGGTCCACTGGGCAATCACCGTGCCCCAGGCCACGCCGGCGAATCCCAGGGTGGGGAGGAGCGTCACTGTGCCGGAGCCCAGGGCCGCGCCCGCGTGCAGGCCAAAGCCCAGCCCCACGGAAAGGAGAATGTTCGTGAGGTTCACCCACAGGTCCGTGAGCATGGGTCGCAGCGTATCCTGCAGGCCGATGAACCAGCCCTTGAGTGCAAAGAGCGAGAGGGTGGCAGGCGCCGCCCAGATGCGGATGTAGAAGTAGCGCGTGGCGAGCGCCCGCACTTCCGGGGAGCAGTCCACCACCAGGAAGGCCAGCTGCACCACCACCCATTGCAGGGCGATGAGCGCCACCCCGGACAGCAGCGCTATCCGCAGCGCCCGTGCCAGGATGCGGCCTATCTCGGAGGTGTCTTGCCTTCCGTAGGCCTGGGCGGTTAAGCCACCCGTGCCGGCGCGGAGGAAGCTGAAGTTCCAGTACAGCAGGTCGAAGAGCATGGTGCCCACGGAGATGCCGCCGATGAGCGCCGCCCCGGCCAGGCCCTCCACCGTTCCCAGGTGCCCCACCACGGCCATGTCCACCATCCCCACCAGGGGAACGGTGATGCCCGCCAGGATGCTGGGCACCGCCAGCCGAAGGATTGCTCTGTTTAATTTCATAGTAGATTCTTCACTTCGTTCAGAATGACAAGACTTCGTTCAGAATGGCAAGCCTGTCATCCTGAGGAGCCTAGCGACGAAGGATCTGTCAGCGGAATTTCTTATCCTCTTCCAGCATGCCCAGGTAGGAGTTGTACCGCTCCGGGGAAATGACGCCCGCATCCACGGCGGCCTTCACGGCGCAGCCCGGCTCATGGGTATGCGTGCACGGCGTGAATCGGCAATGAGCACCCTCCCGCAGCATTTCCGGGAAGTAGCGGGCAATCTCCTCCTTCTCCACGTCCACCAGACCAAAGCCCCGAATCCCCGGAGAATCAATGACATAGCCCCCTGTTGATAGCGGATACATCTCGTACAGCGACGTGGTATGCTTCCCCTGCAGGTGCGCGGCGGAAATGGCGCCAATCTTGGGGTCCAGCGACGGGTCCAGCGCCTTAATCAGGGACGATTTCCCCACGCCCGACTCGCCGGAAAACAGGTTTACCTTCCCCTGACAGGCCTCACGGATATCGGCAATCCCTTCTCCGCTTACCACGGAAGTCTCAATTACCGGATACCCGGCACCCTCATAGATAGAACGGAAATGCGCCAGCCCCTCCGGGTCCAGTTCCCGGTACATGTCCACCTTGGACAGGACGATGGTGGCCGGAATGCCGTACAGCTCGCAGGTGACCAGGATGCGGTCCAGGAATGGCAGCTTCACCTCCGGGAAGTACAGCGACACCACAAGATACGCCCGGTCCACATTGGCGGCGATGATGTGCGCCTGCCGGGACAGGTTGGTGGAACGGCGGATTACGTAGTTCCGGCGGGGAAGGATTTCCGTGATGACGGCGTTCCCCTCCGCGTCCTGCCCGTACCGCACGCGGTCTCCCACGGCGATGGGATTGGTGACCACGCTCTGCTTCAGGCGGATTTTCCCCCGCAGCACGGCCGGAAAAACCTCCCATGCAGGCAGTTCCGACAGCAAGTAATGGCTGCCGGCATTCTTCACAACGGTTGCTTCTCCTGTTTTCATCGCGCAAATTTACAATTTTTGTTCATTCGTCGCAATATCTGTGCAGTTCGGAAGAAAAGCCACCGGTCCATGCTGGATAATTCCCCCGAAGTTTGTATATTTGCTTTGCTAACGAACACACCAAACTTATGACCATCAACGTCCAGCTTCAGTATTATACCCATTGGGGGGAGAGCGTGCAGCTGCGCATTGGCAAGCGGCGTATACCCATGGAATATTCTTTTGGCGGCCTGTGGCAGATCATGCTCACGGGACGTGACCTCCGCCACGGCGACGAATTCACCTTCGAGGTGGTCCGTGGCGGCAAAGTGGTGGGGCGCGAATGGCGCACGCACCACTTCAAGGCCCCCCAGGCGCAGAAAAACATTGTGGTGCGCTCCCGCTGGATGGCCCGCCCGTCCAATTCGGCCTTCTATGCATCGGCCTTCAGCGACGTCATTTTCCGCCGTCCTTCCGGCATGTCGTTCCGGAGGCCCCAGAGCATGAACCCGGACCTGGGCAACGTGTGCATCCGCGTGGCCGCCCCGGAAGTGCGCAGCAATGAGTCCCTGGCCATTGTGGGCGCAGGCGATGTCCTGGGCAAGTGGGACAAGGTGATTCTTCTCAGTGACGATGCCTTCCCCTGGTGGTTCATCACCCTGGACGTCAAGGAGCCCATGGAGTACAAGTTTGTGATTGTGGACACCAAGACCAAGGAAATCCGCCTGTGGGAAGAGGGTCCCAACCACTTCTTCGGGGAGGTTCCGCCCAAGGACACGCAGATTATCATCGCCAACCTGGAACCCAAATTCCCCACGGAGCCCTGGCGCGGCGCCGGCGTGGCCGTTCCGGTGTTCTCCCTCCGCAGCGAGGAAAGTTTCGGCGTGGGTGAGTTCAACGACATCAAACACCTGGTGGACTGGGCCGTAAAGGCCGGGCAGAACGTGATTCAGCTGCTGCCCATCAACGACACCACCATGACCCATACCTGGCAGGACTCCTACCCGTACAACGCGGTGAGCTCCTTCGCCCTGCACCCGCAGTTCATCCATCTGCCGGCCGCCGGGGTGCGCCAGGACGCCGCCTACAAGGCCAAAAAGGCGGAACTGGAGGCCCTGGACGCCATTGACTATGAAGCCGTGAACAGCGCCAAGCTGGACCTCCTCCGCAAGCTGTACAAGGGCGCCAAGGGCAAGGCCACGCTTGCATCGGAAACGTATAAAGCCTTTGTCGATGCCAACAGCAGCTGGCTCCTCCCGTACGCCGTCTTCAGCGTCCTGCGGGACCTCAACGGAACGCCGGACTTCGAGACCTGGCCGCAGCTGTCGGCCTATAACGCCAAAAAGGCGCAGGCTTTTGCCGATGAGCACGCCGCGGAAGTGGGCTTCTACTGCTACGTGCAGTTCCTGCTGGACCGTCAGCTCAAGGAGGCCGTGGAATACGCCCACATGCGCGGCGTGGCCCTCAAAGGAGACCTTCCCATCGGCGTGAGCCGCCACAGCGTGGACGCCTGGCAGCACCCGCACCTGTTCCACCTGGACAGTCAGGCCGGCGCCCCGCCGGATGCTTTTGCGGAGGACGGCCAGAACTGGGGCTTCCCCACCTACAACTGGGAGGAAATGGCGGGGGACGGCTACGCCTGGTGGAAGGCCCGCATGGGCAAGATGGCGGAGTATTTCGACGCTTTCCGTATAGACCACGTGTTGGGCTTCTTCCGCATCTGGGAAATCCCTTCGCAGTACAAGAGCGGCCTCATGGGCCACTT
>DFFY01000077.1:8622-36365 GCA_002371115.1 Bacteroidales bacterium UBA3764 | reverse complement strand
GCCTCATGGGCCACTTCAACCCGGCCCTTCCGTATGCCGGCCAGGAGCTCCAGGACATGGGATTCGACCCGCGCAGGGGAGAGGGAACCGACGTCCTCTTTGTGGAGGACCCGCGCCGTCAGGGCTATTTCCACCCGCGTATTTCCGCGCAGAAAACCGCCCAGTACGCCGCCCTGCCGCAGTGGCTCAAGGACCGCTACAACCAGTTGTACAACGACTTCTTCTGGCACCGGCACGACGATTTCTGGAGGGAGAGCGCCATGCGCAAGCTCCCGGCCCTGCTCCGGTCCACCGGCATGCTTTCCTGCGGAGAGGACCTGGGCATGATTCCCGGCTGCGTGGCTTCCGTGATGGAGGAGCTCAACATCCTTTCCCTGGAAATCCAGCGCATGCCCAAGGACCCGAAGGACGCCTTCGGCCATCCGGACCGCTATCCGTACTGGTGCGTATGCGCCACCGGGACGCACGACACGTCTCCGCTCCGTGCCTGGTGGGAGGAGGACCGCGCCCTCACCCAGCGCTATTATAATGAGGTGCTGGGCTGCGAAGGAGACGCCCCGTACTTCTGCGAGCCGTGGGTGGCGGACCTCATCGTGGCCCAGCACATGCATTCCCCGGCCATGCTGGCCATCCTCCCTTTGCAGGACTGGCTGGCTACGGACGGCGAGGTCCGGTATCCGGGCAATCCGGCCGATGAGCGCATCAACGTGCCGGCCATTCCGCGCTACTACTGGCGCTACCGTATGCACTGCACGCTGGAAAGCCTGGCGGCCAACGACAAGCTCAATGCGCATATCCGGGCGCTGGTAAGTGCCGGCGGCCGTGGAAGATAACCCATTTTTTCGTACCTTTGTCCGTGAAAAGCGTAAAGTCCCTCCTCCGAGGGGAGGGGGTAACGTGAATAAAACATAGATGAAGCCATGAGCGATTGGAAAGACAGGCTCGGGGTGGTTTACTCCACCAATCCGGACTTCAAATACACGACTGCCCAGGAGGAAGCGGCTGCAACCCTTGCTCCCGGGCAGCAGCGCTTAATTGTGGGAATAGACCGCCGTAACCGGGGCGGCAAGCAGGTGACGCTCATTACCGGCTTTGTGGGCACGGCGGAGGACCTGAAGGAACTCGGTCGCGCCCTCAAGACCAAACTGGGCGTGGGCGGCGGCGCCAAGGATGGGGAAATTACCATCCAGGGGGACTTCCGTGACAAAGTGGTGGAACTCCTGCGCGGCATGGGCTATAACGCAAAGCGGGGCAACTGATGGTGTGGGATATCCTGGTTGTGCTGTTTGTGCTGCTGATGATTCTTCAGCTCAAGCGTGTACTGCAACTGGCGCCGTTGCTCAGCGACAGCCTTTTCCGCGTCCGGGGCAGTTCTACGCTGGAGAACAGTGTCCATTATAACGGAGACCGCAACCGCCTGGCATATACGCTGATGATTCCCGCCGTGCTGGTGACGGCCCGCTATGAACTCTATCGGCCCTCTTTTTTGGAGGCCCTTCCCTTCAATCTGTACCTGCTGGCCGTCGCCGGTATTTTTGTGGCCTATGTGCTGCTGCGGCAGCTGCTGTTCCGGTGGCTCAAGCCGCGCCGCCGCTACGACTCCTACGTCCTGGCCCACCAGACGGGGCATACCTATTTCATTGTCCTGATGGTGTTGGTGCTCATGACGGTGGGTGTTCTTACCGTATTCCACGCCAGGGATTGGCTGTTCCGCGGGCTCATTTATGCGGAGATTCCGCTGGTCTATTCATTTTATATCTTCCGCAAAATGCAAATTCTTTCACTGTTTTGCAATCCTTTGCGAACTTTTTCGTACCTTTGCGCCCTTGAATTTTTACCGGCCGCCCTGCTGATTGTGTCAGCGGTGCTTTAGAAGAGAAAGGATATAAAATGAACATCAAAAAAATTCTGGTTTCCCAAAACGCCCCCCGCGTTCTTACGCAGTATCAACAGGTCTCTGAAAAATATGGCGTAACCTTTGAGTTCCGCCCTTTTTTCAAGATAGAACCCCTTACTTCGCGTGAATTCCGTGCCCAGCGCATCAACTTCCTGGACTATACCGCTGTCGTGTTCTCGTCCCGGCATGTCATTGATGCCTATTTCACCCTGGCCGACGAGCTCCGCACCAAGATTCCCGAGACCATGAAGTATTTCTGCACCACGGAGGCGGTTGCCATGTACCTGCAGAAGCACATCGTGTACCGCAAGCGTAAAATCTTTTATGGCACCGGTACGCCGGAAAGCGTGATTTCGCTCATCGGTCCCAAGCACAAAGGGGAAAAGTTCCTGATTGCCATGTCGGACATTACCCAGGCGGAGGCCCTTACCTCGCAGTTTGAGGCCAACCACCTGCAGTTCGCTACGGGCGTGTTCGTAAAATCCGTCAGCCAGGACCTCAAGGACGTGGACCTGCACGCCTATGACATGATTGTCTTCTACAATCCGGCCGATGTGAAATCCCTCAACGAGAATTTCCCGGACTTCCGGCAGGGGGACATTAAAATGGTATCCTATGGCCGCTCCATCGTGCGTGCCATGGAAGAGGCCGGCCTGCGGATCGATGTAAAGGCCCCGTCCCCGGAGGCGCCTTCGGTGGCATCGGCCATAGAACGGTATCTCAAGTCCTTGCAATAATGGATGCCCGCCTTCCCAAGACCGAACGTCTGAAGGGCGCCACGGCCGTGGCGGCTTTGTTCGAGCATGGGAAGCATACGCAGGCGGGCTGTCTCCGCTGCAAATACCTGCCCCGGACGGAAGAAGGGCCGTCCCGTATTGTGGTGTCCGTCCCCAAACGCAGTTTCAAGCGTGCGGTGAAGCGGAATCTGCTGAAACGGCGCATACGCGAGAGCTATCGCCGGCAAAAATCCCTGCTGAGCGGCGCCTGGGACCTGCTCATTGTATATACGTCCCGTGAGGTGCTGCCCTATGAGACCGTCTTTGCCGATATGGCTGACTTGCTCCGTAAAATGGAAAGAGTTGAAAATAAGTGTTTTGCAGAAAATCACCTGGGCGAAAATGCGTAGGTGATTTTGTGGAAATAATTGATTATGAATAAGTTCCATTTTACGCTCAAGGATATCCTCATTGCACCGGCTGTGCTGCTTATCAAGTTTTACCAGCTGTGCATCAGTCCTTTTACCCCGCCGTCCTGCCGTTTTACGCCCACCTGTTCGCAATATGCGCTGGAAGCGTTCCGCAAGCACGGCCCGTTCAAGGGGTTGTATCTGAGTGTCCGTCGCATCCTGCGCTGCCATCCCTGGGGCGGCAGCGGCTATGATCCTGTACCATGAAGCAAAAAGAGAAAATAAAGGAGATGTTCGACGGGATTGCCCCGTCGTATGACAGGCTCAACCACCTGATGTCGCTGAACGTGGACCGCCTGTGGCGGAGGCGCGCCCTCAAGGAGATTGTCGATGGCACCCCGCAGCGCATCCTGGATGTGGCCTGCGGCACCGGAGACAGCACCATAGTCATTGCCCAAGCCGCCGGAAGCGGGTCGCGGGTGACGGGCGTGGACATCTCCGAAGGCATGATGGCCCCGCTCATGGAAAAAGCCGCCCACGAGGGTGTCCATGACCGTATCCGCCTGCAAGTGGCCGATGCCGAGGAGCTGCCCTTCGAAGACGGCACCTTCCACCGGGTAACCTGTGCATTCGGCGTCCGGAACTTCGCGCACAAGGAAAAGGGCCTGCGGGAGTTTTACCGGGTATTGGTTCCCGGCGGAAAAGCCGTCATCCTGGAATTGTCCGTTCCGGAAAAAAAGTGGTTGCGGAGCCTGTATGACCTCTATTTCATGCACGTCCTGCCCTGGGTGGGCGGCCTGGTATCCGGCAACAAGGCGGCCTACCGCTACCTGCCGGCTTCGGTGCATGCCTTCCCTCCGCCGGAGGAGTTCATGCAGATGATGACGGAGGCGGGTTTTCACACAGTTCGGCATAAATCGTTCACTTTCGGGCTCTGCCGTATGTTCGTTGGAGAAAAATAATTATCTTTGTACGATTCTTAACGCGTATGAAACCTAAAACTACCATTGTGCCCGTTTCTGACAAGGGCATGCTCAAGGAATTCATTGAATTCCCGCTGGAGTTGTACAAAAACTGCGACAAATGGGTCCCCGCTTTCGAGGATGACGAATACAAGGTACTGGGAAAGGACAATCCGTCCCTGGCATTTTGTGAACGGGAACTGTTCCTGGCCAGACAGGATGGCAAAACCGTGGGCCGCGTGGCCGCCATCATCAATAAAAAAGCCAACGAGAAGTGGAAGGAGAATGCCGTCCGCTTTGGCTGGATAGACTTCATCGAGGACATAGATGTTTGCCAGGCCCTGATAGAAGCGGTTGCCGCCTGGGGCACGGAGCGCGGCGCGGAAAAAATCAAAGGCCCGCTGGGCTTCACGGATATGGATCGTGAAGGATTGCTGATAGAAGGTTTCGAGAACGAAAGTCCGTTCACGGTCATCTATAACTATCCCTATTATCCGGAGTATCTGGAGCGCCTGGGCTTCACCAAGGACGTGGACTGGACGCAGCGCGTCATGGACATCCCGGAAACGCTTCCGTCCATGTTCAAATTTACGGACCGCATCGCAGAGCGTTTCGGCATCCGTATCTATCGGGCCACTTCCCTGCGGCAGATGGCCCGTCGCGGCCGGGAGATGTTCCATGTGCTCAACGAGGCCTTTGCCGGCCTGTATGAGTACACCCGGCTCTCCCAGGAACAGATAGATGGGTATGTGAAACAGTATGTGCCGGTGCTGGACAAAGACCTGGTGGCCTTTGTGGTGAACGAGAAAGATGAACTCATCGGTTTCACCGTCACCATGCCGCATATCTCGGCGGCCGTGCGCAAGGCCAAGGGCCACATTTTCCCCTTCGGCTGGATTTATTTGCTGCCGGCCTTGTCGCCCAAGCGCAACGACACCACGGAAGCGCTGCTGATTGGCATCTTGCCGGAATACCAGGCCAAGGGTGCGGCCCTGCTGATGTTCCGCTATCTGATGGAAAACTATCAACGGCTGGGAATCAAACACATGCTCATGAACCCGCAGCTGGAGGAGAACCACAAGGTGCAGTCCCTGTGGGACAACTTCGACACCCGTCTTTACCAGCGCCGCCGCTCGTATGTGAAAGAACTAAAAACCAATAAACCCCAATTTATGACTTCTCAAGAGTATTTCCAGAATTTGCTCCCCAAGGAGGAATTTGAGCGCCTGCCGTATTTCCCCACCATGGGCCAGTTTGTGGACTGGTTCACCAAGGAGTACGCCTCCCTTCCGGCGCTGTCGGACCAGACCAACACCCTTACCTACAAGGAGTTTGGTGAGCGCATTGCCCGCCGTCGTGCTTTCATTGAAAGCCTGGGTCTTCCCAAGGGCTCCCATATCGCCGTGTTCGACCGCAACAGCCAGGATGCCATTGAGCTGTACTATGCCATTACGTCGGCCGGCTATGTGGTGATGAACTTCCCGGCTTCGCTGCCGGAGCAGGCCGTCATTGGCTGCTGCATGAAATTTGACATCGCCGCCATCTTCGTGCGTGAGGAATTCATGCCGCTGACCGCCCATATCCAAGGTACCAAGGTGCTTCCCGCCGCCTCCATCGCGGAGGAAGGAGCTCCCGTGGCGGCCGATATCGACCCGGAAAGCCCTGCCGCCATTTTCTTCACCGGCGGTACCACCGGCGCTCCCAAGGGTGCCGTGCTGAGCCACCGCGCCCTCATGCGCGGCTCCTACAACGCCATTTTCAAGCCCGGCAAGGTCATCGGCGTACACCGCTATATCGCCCTGCTTCCGCTCAGCCACGTGTTCGGCGCTCATCGCCGGCACCATCGGGCTGCTTCTATACCGGCAACATCCTCTTCACCTGCGAGGACATGAAGGCCACCATCGGCAAACTGCCCGGTGATCAAGCCCACCCTCCTCGTGATCGTTCCGGGCATCTGCGACATCCTCGACCGGCCTGGTGCAAGATGTACGGCCCGCAGTTCCTCGGCGGCAGATCTCCGTCATGATCATCTCCGGTGCCGCGAACGTTCCGCCGCGCCTGGTGGACATCTTCACCAAACTCGGCGTCGAGTTCTGCTTCGGCTACGGCCTCACCGAGACCGCGAACCTGACCTCCGCCAATGCCGACGCCGTCACCCATCCCACCTCCATCGGCAAGGTCTATCCCGGCCAGGAAATACGGATCGTGGACGGTGAACTTCAGGTCAAGGGCGACAATGTGTTCTCCGGCTACTACAAGGATCCCGAAAAGACCGCCGAGGCCTTCACCGAGGACGGCTGGTTCCGCACCGGCGACCTCTGCCGCATGGACGACGAAGGTTTTGTGTATATCACCGGCCGCATCAAGAACCTCATCATCCTGCCCAACGGCGAGAATGTGAGCCCGGAAAGCCTGGAAGAGCCCTTCTACGCAGACCCTTGTGTGCGCGACGCCATGGTGAAGGAAGACGAACTCAACGGCACCCAGGTAATCGCCATTGAGATTCTGCCCTTCATGCCCGCCTTCGACGGCAAGCCGTTCGAGGAAGTGGAGGCCTATATGAATGCTCTGGTGGACAAGGTGAACGCCACCCTGCCTTCCACGCACCAAATCCGTAAAGTCACCGTGCGCACGGAAGATTTCAAGCGTACCGGCAGCATGAAAGTCGCCCGCGTATGACCAGAGAAGAAGTCCTGGACGGCCTCAAGGAAGTGATTGCCGTCATCCGTCCCAACACGGACCTTTCCAACGTAACTTATGACTCGGAGCTGGTCCGCGGACTGGGAATCGACTCCCTGACCATGATGCTGCTTGCCCTGGCCTCGGAAGAAAAGTTCCAAGTCCGTTTCCCGGACGGGCAGCCGCTGCCCAAGACCGTCGGGGAGGTGTGCGACGCCATTTTGGCCCTGAAATAAGCGCACAAGGTGCTGAGAAAGAAGCCCTCGCCGTTGCATTGGCGGGGGCTTTTTCTATTGCTTTTGCTTGGCTATCTGGTACACCCGCAGGGAGGCGCGGTACTGAGACGGAGACACCCCTACGGCCCGTTTGAAATAGCGGCCAAAAAGGGATTGTGACGGGAAATTCAGGTCGAAGGTAATCTGCTGGATGGTGTTCACGGTGGAGGACAGCTGCGCCTTGGCATCCAGAATCACATAATCCTCAATCCACTGGAGGGCGGACTTCCCGCTGGCCTTCTTGATGAGCGTGGTCATGTATTTGGCCGAGATGTGCATCTTGTCGGCATAGAAGCCCACTTCATGGTGCTCACGATAGTGGTTTTTCACCAGTTGCAGGAATTGCATCATCACCTCGTTCTCGCGGTATTGGGTTTCGTCGCCCTCCGTGGAGGCGCGCACCTCCCAGCTGACCATCACAAAAAACAGCCGGGAAAGCAATTGCAGCACCTCCTCCATGTTGGGTGTGGTGTGCTGGATTTGTAACAGGTTGTGAACCAGGTCCATATACGAGCGAAAAACCGCCGCTTTACCCTCGTCCATCTGGTAAAGGGGGGCGTTTTCCACCTTTTTGTAGAACAGATAGGCATCCCCTTGGCCCAGGCGGGAAAAAAAGTGCTCCGAAAAGAGAATAAAGGTTCCTTTGAAGTCTTCGCTCACCGCATAGGATTGGATAATCTGGGAGGGAAGCACAACCACCATGTCGTTCTTCTGCATTTGGAAAGAGTGCAGGTTCACGGCGCCGGAGCCGGTTCCTTCATGACATATGGCCACCAGGACAGACTTCATTTTATAAGGCTCCCAGTTCACATTGAAATGGGGATTGTGGAGGATGAGGATATCGTCTCCGAACTGCTGCATCCAGGTGGTTTTGGACAGGTCGAAGTTGGACATCTGGAGGCTCTCCAGCCTTTCCTGCTTGAGTTTTTCGTAATGTGCCATAAATAACGGATATACAATACTTCCACTAAGTTAAGCAATTTTTCCACAATAATGCGCGTAAGAGGAAAAATTGAACAATACTCAAGAAGTTTTGCGAACAAAAAGTTCTTTATTTGTCGTATTTTTGTGCCCAATTGCAAAATTTGAGTTCAGAATAAAGGAACTCGTAAGTGTATCAATCTATATTTTTAGAGGATGAAAAAAATTTTCTTGCCGTGTGTCCTGCTGTTCAGTCTTTTGGCAGGGTGCACAGCGGAGAAGCTGGAGAAGGAGTGGACACCCGAAGAAGGCGCCGTCCGGCTTTCCCTTTCACAGGAAGCGCCGCAGACCAAATCCACGCTGGAGGATCTCCCCTCCCTGGACGCCTTTGAGGTGGAAATCTACAATGCGAACGCCCTCCGGCTGTATCGGGACAGCTATGCCCAGGCAAAAGACACTACCATTAAACTCAATGCCGGCGAGTTCCGCCTGGTCGCCCATCACGGCGATACATTGGGGGCGGGATTCGACAAACCCTATTTTCTGGCGGAAAAAGCATTCACCGTGCATGGCTTCGTGGAGAACGAGGGCCGGCCGGACCAGGTGGAGGCAACCGCCCGCCTGGCCAATGTGCGCATGCAGGTGCGGCAGGGGGACGCGCTCCGTTCCAACTACAAGGACGCTTACGTGCTTGTGCGTCACACCGTTTATGCCGGGAAACAGGTGAAGTTTGCCCGTGATGAGTCCCGCTGGGGCTACATGCCCGGCGGAGAACTCTATATAGAGGTATATGCCCAGCTTTTCACGGACGAGTGGAAGTACTACAAGAGCGAGCCGGCCTCCTATCTGCCCAATGACAACGTAACCTTCCATGTAGAGGCGGCGCCCCGCGACGGTTCCCTGACGGTAAACGTTGCGGTGGACCGCAGCGTGGAAACCTTTACGGTCCAGGAGCAGATTGGTGAAAAGGCGCTTCCCGCGCGTGCGCCGTACATGATATATAAAGGTGAGCGGGACGGCGTATATGCTTACCGCTGCAATGCGGGTTTCACCAAGAGCGTAAACGATGCCATCCTAACCCTCAGCACAGGCGCCAGCACCGGAATCAGCAGCGTGCTCCTGCATACGGAATCGGCCTTCGTCAGTCTTCCGGACGTGGATTTGGTGTCTGTCGATGGAAACGACAGGCAAGGTCTGGTGGATGCGGGCCTGGATTGGCTGGCCGGTACGGACGGCCATCTGGGCTACGTGGACTTTAGCGGTATCGCCAACCGGATGCTTGCCGCCGGAACAGCCGGATCGGCCACCTTCACCCTTACGCTTACAGACGGGGTGGGGCAGACGACGGAAGGCAGCTTCTCATTGGATGTGACGCCTTTCTCCGCCACTGTGGACATTTCTGACGGGAATATCTGGGCCAGGAAGATGACCGGCATCACTGCTACGGTAGCGGGTGTGGACGCCATTCCTGCCGATGTCGCCCTGGGCCTGCAGTGGAGCACCGACGGCACCAGCTGGAGCCAGGAAAAAACGGCGGAGTCCGTGAGCGGAAACACCCTTGCCTTTGGCGAAATATCCGGCCTTGCCCCGGCGACCGCTTACCAATTTCGCGTAGTGCCCATGCATCTGGAGGAACGCGCCTCGGCCACGGCCGGCACTTTTACCACGGAGCAGGCCCTGCAAGTGGAAAATGGCGGATTTGAGGAGTACACGGCACAGTCTTATACCACGCCGGTCCTCTGGGCCAGCGACTTCAAAGTGACCTGGTGGCAGCTGTACAAGAATACCGGTACCGCCTGGTGGGGCGTGAACGCCTTGCGCACCATTGAAACCAGCACGGTGGCCACCGCTTACCAGGACTACAAGACCTATCCTTGCGTGGCCGTGTTCAATTCCGGCTCCTATTCCGGAAACAGCGTGATGCTGGCCACGGTCTATATGGGCAGTTCCGTAGCGTCGGAAGTCAAGCATGGCGACACCAATTACCCCGGAGAGATTTTCCTGGGGACGGCCAACAACAAGAACAAAGGCTCCTGGGCCAAAACCACCGACGGCCATGCTTTTACCAGCCGTCCGTCGGCCCTCTCCTTCATGCATCGCTTCAATCCCAACGGCGCCGCCTATTATGTGCTGGCCGAGGTGCTGGACGCCTCCGGCAACGTAATTGGCCGCGGGGAGAAAAACGACGGAACCGCAGCGGTGACCGCCTGGACGCGCGTAACCGTCCCGGTCTCCTATAGCGTGACGGACCGGAAGGCGGCCAGCCTGCGCATCAGCATCCGCTCGTCCAAAAACGGCGGGGAGGGCGCCCGCAAGCTGTCCGGCATTTCTACCCTTTCCGGAACGCATAAGATTTATTGTGGCAATGCCCTGTATGTGGATAATGTGGAACTTCTTTATGAATAAGCGAATATGAAAAAGCTCATCTATATTGTTGCAGCAGCTGCCGCCGTGGCGGCCTGCGGGACCAAAAACACGCTGCCCGAGGGTAGCGGTACGCTTTCCCTTACTGCGGTCCGGGAGGGAACTTATGTGACCAAGGCCAATGACGTCCTGGCCGACTTTGTCGTGGATATCGTCCGCCCGTCCGACGGCTGGACCAAGCACTATGACCGGTACATCGACATTCCCGAGACCATTCCCATGGCAGGCGGTGAATATAGCCTCACCGTAGCCTCGCCCGAATTCCGCGATGCAGCCTGGGACCTGCCTTATTATAAGGGCGAGGCCCAGTTCACCATCCGTGTCGGGGAACTCACGCCGGTGAATGTGAACGCCACCCTGCAGAACATGAAGGTGAGTTTTGTCCTTACTGAGAAGTTCAAGGCCGAGCTGAGCTCGTACTCCATCGTGGTTACCAATGCCACTTCCTGGGATGCCGCGGATGCCGGCGAAAAAACGCTTACCTGGTCTTCCGTGGACGAAGATGTGGAACAGAAAGCCGGTTATTTCTCCGTGGCGCCGCTCCGTGTGAAAGTAGATGGTTACCGGGCCATTGACAACAGCGAGAGCCATTCGGAACTCATTATTGCCGATGTCGCCGCGCAGGACCATCATATCATCACCCTGGATGCCCGTGTGACCGGACAGGTGAACGGGATTGCCATTACCATAGACCCTACCGTGAATGAACGGGAGACCGGCCTGGAAGTACCCGGCTGGAGCGAAGTGCCGGTGGAGGGAGGAGACCAGCCCGGGGATGATCCTTCCGACAATCCGGGCGACGACCCGCAGCCTTCCACCGCCCCCACCATGACCTGGGAGGTGAATCCTGCGTTTGCGCCTACGCCCATCCAGGCGCAGATGGATGTGGAAATCAAGATTGATGCTCAGGAAGGCATCCGCGACTTTGTGGTGGATGTGGATTCCTACATCCTGGGCGAGACCATCGCCGCCTTGGCGGGTGACACCTACACTTACAGCGCCGACACGCCTTACAGCATGGATTTGATCAACGACGATGCGCTGATTACGGCGCTTACGGGCATGATTCCGGTGGGCGACCAGCTCAAGGACCAGACGCATGTGGACTTCTCCCTGTCCCAGCTGGTTCCGCTAATCAATGTGTACAGCCCGGAAAGCGGCTCCCGGCATACCTTTACCCTGAAAGTAACGGACAACAAGAACCAGAGCCTGGAGAAGGCCGTTGTATTCTATGCCGAGTAAGCCGATGAAAACAAAATATTGTCTGGTCGCGCTGCTGGCGCTTGCCGCCTGCTCGCGCGAGATGGACCGGCCGCAGGGAACCGGATATCTCTCCGTGCGGCTGGCTGCCGATCCGGCGGTGACCACCGTCGTGAAGGGGGAGGCCGGCGAGCCGGATCCTGCCTTTTCTTTGGAGATTACGCCGGATGCGGGCGGCGAAAAGGTGCTGGTGCCCGATTATCGCAGCCTGGCCGACGCTCCGCTGGCGCTTCCGGCAGGGGACTACACGGTACGGGCGGTCTCCGGACCGGACACGCCGGTGAGTTGGGACGCTCCCCGTTACGAAGGGGAGAGCCTGGCCCGCATCCAGCCTGACCGTACGTGTGACGTAACGCTTACCGCTACGCTCGCCCGTACGATGGTTACCGTGGAATTTGATGCGGAAACGGATACTTACTTCACGGATTATCAGGTGAGCGTAGCCAATGAGTCCGACGATGCCCTGGTCTATGGCAAGGCGGGCGGAACCCTCTCCAAAACCGGTTATCTGGCGGCATCGTCCCTGAAATGGGAACTGTATATGGTGAATGCCCAGGGAACGGCGTATCGGGTGGGTCCTGTCACCATTGAGCACGTGGAAGCGCGTCAGCACTACCACCTTTCCTTCACGCTGGACGCTACGCAGAGCCAGGACGGCGCCTCGTTGGTGCGGGTTTTCGTGGACGACTCCATGAACGAGAAATACTATGACCTGAATCTGGAATTCTCCGGAGACGGCCTTCCTTCCATGGAGGGTGACGGTTTTGACCTGGCCGACGGAATTGTGGTGAAGAAAGGGGACGGCGAAAGCGTGAACAGGGTGCTTTTCAGCGCCCCCAAAGGCATCAAATCCCTTTCGCTGAGCCACAGTGACGCCAAACTCCTGGAGGCGGGGCTGCCGCAGTTTGTGCAGCTGGTGGATGCTTCTTCCGCCACCGTTTCCGCCCTCACTGCACTGGGGCTCGGCGTGCCTGCGCTCCACTATGGCGCGACGGACACCGCCGTGGACTTAGGACCGTTCCTCGCCGGCCTGTCCATGGGAGAATACACGTTTGCGTTGGATTTGATAGACACGCGCAACCATTACTGTGCGGCGGCCCTTGCCGTAACCGTGACTTCTCCTGTCGATGCCGAAGCAACGTCGGTGAAGCCGTGGGCCGGCTTCGCCATCCTGAACGGCCGCTGGTTTACGGACGGGCGTCCTTCCGGACTCCGCTTCCAATGGAAAAAGGAAGGAGAGGCCGACTGGACCGACTATGCGGGCACGGTGCGTTACAATGAAGCGGCGGCCACCTTCAGCGCGGAGCTGTACGGTTTGCAGGCCGCTACGGCATACGTTTTCCGCGTAAAGACCGACAAAGAAGAGGAAACCCGTGAGGTGAGCTTTACCACCGCCCAGGCCGGTACCATTCCCAACCTGAGCCTTGACGATTGGTACAAGGACGGCAGCGCCTGGTATCCGGGCGCCAGCGCTTCCTCCCGCGTATGGGATTCGGCCAACGGCGGTACGGCCAGTTTCGGCACCGTTCCCACCACTCCGGAGGAGTCCGATGTGGTGCGCGGAAAAGCCGCCCGTCTGGAAAGCACGTCGGTTACCGTGGTGATTATCACCAAGTTCGCTGCCGGAAACATTTATATCGGCGACTTTGTAAAGGTGTCCGGCGTGGGCGCGGAACTGGACTGGGGCCTTCCTTTCACCTCCCGTCCGGTGGCCCTGCACGGCTATTATAAGTACAGTCCCAAGGCCATAGACTTTGCCGAGAGTCCTTATACGTCCAAGAAGGGCGAGATGGACGCCTGTTCCATCAAGATGTACCTGTGCGACTGGAGTGCCAAGTTCCGGGTGAACACGTCCAACAAGGTGTTCCTGCAGGACGACGACCCTTCCATCATCGCCATGTGCGATTACACGTCCAATGCGGCTACCGACGGGTATGTGGAGTTTACGCTCCCGCTGCAGTACCGGGATGCCCGTACGCCCAGGTATGTGGTGATTGTGGGCGCTGCATCCCGCCTGGGCGACTACTTCACCGGCGGCAAGGGCTCCACTTTGTGGCTGGACGAGCTGTCTCTGGTCTATGATGCGGGCGAACTCTCCGAGACCGACCGCGAATATGTGGGCTATAGAAATTTATGACGATGAAAAAAATGCTTATCCTCCTCCTGGCCGCCTGTCTCGCCCTTCCGGGACAGGCCCAGGAGAAATTTACCCGCGGCTTTGCGGGCAAGAACAAAGTGTTCATCCCCAAGGGAAGCATCGGCGGCGGCCTCACGGCATCCTGGCGCAAGTTTTCTCTGGGAGATGACGAGGGCTTCACCGTGCTTTCCAAATACATCGGTGACCTGAAGGGCGGCTACCGGACCATCGGCATATCCCCCTCGTTCGAGTATTTCTTTATCGACAACCTGAGCGCCGTGGCGCGGTTCGAGTATTCCTGGCTGGGAGTGGACCTGAACAACGCCTCCCTTTCCCTCTCGGAGGACTTGGGGCTGAACATCGCCGGACAGCACTACAAGCGTCAGTCGTATGCCCTGGCAGCGGGCGTCCGCTATTATGTCCCTTTCATGGGCAGCCGTGTCTTTGGCTGGTTTGTGGAAGGAACGCTCAACGGCGGGTATGCGCAGAGCATGCTGTACGAGGATGCGGAAGGCCTGAAGCAGGGAACCTACAACGACAACTGGAAACTGGCCCTGCGGGTGGACCCCGGCATCTGCTTCTTCGTGCATGAGAATTTTGACTTTGAAGTGTCCGTAGGGCTGCTGGACTTGACATGGAAGCTGACCAGGCAGACGGAAAACCAGGTGAAGACCAGCACCGGGAACAGTTTGGGAACAGGATTGAACATTGACTTACTGGCCATCCGTTTTGGCGCGCATTTCTATATATGGTAAGACATTGGTTTCCAGTTATTTTCGCTTGTGTGCTTGCCGTTGGCTGCACATTTCCCAACGACCTGGACTATCCCAGGATACTGGGGGCGATTGTGTCGTTTGACGTGGAGGGGGCCAAGTCGGTCAGCATAGACCCGGGCTCTCGCGAGGTTGCCGTCGTCCTGGAAGAAAGCGCCGATTTGCGGCAGGTGAAAGTGCGGGAGTACACGCTCTCGGAAGGGGCGTCCTGCTCCGGCCTGGGGGAGTGGATAGACCTCACGGCACCCGTGAAAGTGGTGCTGCATACCTACCAGGACTACGAATGGACCATCAGGGCCACCCAGCCCATTGAGCGGTATGTACGCTGCGCCGGACAAATGCAGGAAGCCCGTTTCAACCTGGATACCCGGAGCGTATATGTGTATCTGCCCGATACCCGTCCGCTGACCAGTGTCACCATCGAGGACATGAAACTGGAAGCGGAAGGGTCGCGAATCCTGAGTACGACCGGGTACGAGAGCGACCAGCAGCACCTGACGCGGGTCACCCGTCCGGTGGCTTTCCCCATGACGCTGGATTGTGTGACCGAGCGCAGCTTCCTGGTTGAACTGAGCGGTGGAGAGCAGGTGGAATGGCACTTCAAGGCCTTGCAGTTGGAAGTGACAACGGCGGTGAGCGAAGTGGATGCCCATTGCTACTCGGCCCGGGTGCGCGGTGTTTTTACCTCCGACGGCACCGACGTGGCTATTGAATACAAGAATGCCGATGAAGCGGACTGGGTGCCGGCAACGGACGTTACCGTGGCCGGTGTGGGCATCACCGCCCGCCTGACGGGCCTGACGCCCGGAACGGCGTATGCGTGCCGCGTACGGGACGGAGAGGAAGTATCGGCCCCGATGCCCTTTGAGACGGCGGAGCCGGTGCAACCGGACAACCTGAGTTTTGACGCCTGGCATGCCAGCGGCAAGGTGTGGAATCCGTGGGAAGAGGGCGGTGCCCAGGTTTGGGATTCCGCCAACAAGGCTACGGCGTCCTTTACGGGAAGCGCCACAACGCCGGAGGATACATTTGTGGCGGTGGCCGGTCCGGGCAAGAAGGCCTGCCGGATGGAGAGCAGTTATGCCGTGGTGAAGTTTGCCGCCGGCAGCGTGTTCACCGGGCAGTTCGTGAAATTGCAGGGTTTGGGCGCGGAGCTGGCCTGGGGGCTTCCGTTCACCGGAAAACCGGTGTCGCTGAAAGGCTATGCGGCCTATAAGTCAACACCCGTTACGGACGCCGATGCCGCGCACGCAGGCCTGAAAGGGCAGCCGGATACCGGGCATATCCTGATTGCCCTCACCGACTGGCAGGAACAGTTCCATGTGGTCAGTTCCAGTGCCACCTATGTGGACTTCGACCATGACCCGGGCGTGATTGCGTATGGCCGATATGCCCTTACGGAGACCACCGACGGCTATGTGGCTTTTGACATACCGCTGGAATACAGGAACGCGCGAACGCCCAGGTATCTGGTGATTGTGGCCTCCTCCAGTTCGCTGGGCGACTATTTCACCGGAGGCCGTGGCAGTACCCTGTGGGTAGATGAGTTTGAACTGGTGTACGATTAATGCCGATATTGTAAGCCTGCAAAGTTTTTGTTAAATTTGCAGGCTTTACAGTATTGTGACTATGAATCAAAAAGTCTTTAAGAAGTGGAATTGGATGGTGGCGCTCACCGTGTTCGCGGTGGCGGCGTTCACCTACCTCTCCACCATAGAACCCACCGCCTCTTTCTGGGACTGTGGAGAGTTTATCGCTTCGTCCTATAAACTGGAGGTGGGACACCCGCCGGGAAACCCTGTGTTCCAGTTGGTTGCGCGCTTCTTCACCATTCCTGTGAAGCCGGAGCAGGCTGCAGTGGCGGTGAACGCCATGAACGCCATCCTGAGCGCACTCACCATTTTCCTGCTGTACTTCACCATTGTCTTTTTTGCAAAAAGGGTTCTGGCAGGAGATTCCTCGACTTCGCTCGGAATGACAAAAGGGTCGCTCGGAATGACAAAATTGTCATCTCGACCGAGCGAAGTGAGCGGAGAGATCTCCCCGGGCCGGGCCATTGCCATCCTCGGCTCCGGAGCGGTGGGCGCCCTGGCCTATTGCTTCAGCGACACATTCTGGTTCAGTGCGGTGGAGGGCGAGGTCTATGCCATGAGTTCCCTCTTTACGGCGCTGGTTTTCTGGGCCATGTGCCAGTGGTACGACCATGCGGATGAACCCCACGCCCGCCGCTGGATTGTGCTCATCGCCTTCCTGATGGGCCTGAGTATCGGCGTACATCTGCTGAACCTCCTGACCATCCCGGCCTTCGTGTTCATGTACTACTATCGCATGAACGAGGGCAAAAAACTGCCCTTCAAGCAGCTTGTGGGTATTTTTGCGATTGGCGTGGTCATCGAGTTCCTGCTGGTGTTCCTCTTTATCCCGTACCTGCCCAAGCTGGCGGCGTTCTTTGACCGCATCTTCGTGAACAGCCTGGGCCTGCCGTACAACACCGGTGCGCTGTTCTTCCTGGTGGGGCTGCTGGCCCTGTGTTTCTGGGCGCTGTTCGCCACGCTCAAGAAAGGGAAGGTGTTCTGGAACACGGTTACCCTGTGCGTCACTACGCTGGTGATGGGATTCTCGCTCTTCTCCATGGTCATTATCCGCTCCAGCGTAAAAACGCCCACCAACGAGTATCAGCCGGACAATCCTTACACGCTGGTGCGCTACCTGAACCGCGAGCAGTACGGCTCCGCGCCGCTGGTGTACGGACAGTATTTTGACGCCCCGTATGACCTCAAGCAGGAAAAATACTGGGCGCCGCTGGACGGAAAATACGTGAAGGCGGAGGCTCCTGCCGATGCCGACTATTTGCCGGAAGGCAAGATGCTGTTCCCGCGCATGTGGTCCTCGGCAGACCCGCGTTACGTGGATTTTTACGAGACTTATACCCAGGGGAAAGGCACGCGGGTAAAGGGCTCCAAGTACCGCAAGCCCAGCTTCGGTGCCAATATGGCCTATTTCTTTGACTATCAGCTCAACTGGATGTACTGGCGCTACTTCATGTGGAACTTCGTGGGCCGCCAGAACGACATCCATTCCCCGCTGCCGGGCAATATCTTCGACGGCAACTGGGAGAGCGGAATCGGCTTTTTGGACGAACTCCGCCTGGGGGACCAGTCGGATGCGCCGGCGCCGCTGCGGGAGAACAAGGGCAAGAACCATTACTTCTTCCTGCCGCTGCTGCTGGGCCTGCTGGGCCTGGTGTTCCAGTACGACAAAGACAAGCGCGGCAGCTGGATTGTCTTCCTGATGTTCTTCATGACGGGCATCGCCATCGTCCTGTATCTGAACCAGCCGCCTTATCAGGTCCGTGAGCGCGACTATGCCTATGCCGGGTCCTTCTATATGTTCGCCATCTGGATTGGCCTGGGCGTAGCGGCCCTGTACGAGTGGCTTTCCCGCGCCGCCAGGAAGGTGCCCGCTGCCGCCGTCGCCGGTGGCGTGTCGGCCCTGTGCCTGTGCGTCCCTGTGCTCATGGCTGCCCAGAACTGGGACGACCACGACCGCTCCCACCGCTATACCGCGCCTGAGATGGCCTGGAACTACCTGAACTCGGTAGGGGAGAACGGCCTGCTGGTCACCCACGGGGACAACGACACCTTCCCGCTGTGGTACGCCCAGGAGATTGAAGGCGTGCGCACGGACGTCCGCGTGGTGAATACCTCGCTGCTGGGCACGGACTGGTACATCGACCAGATGAAATGGGCCTGCAACGAGAGCAAACCGCTCAAGCTCACCGTGTCGCAGGAGCAGTACCTGTACGGCACCAACGAGTTCGTGTACATTGCCTATGACGATGGTTCGCCCATGCTCCTGTCGGATGTGATGAGCGTGTTCAGGGACCCCAAGATGAAGGTGCCGCTGGAGAGCGGCCGCAAGCTGGATTTCATCTGCGCACGCAACGTGGTGATACCGGTGAACAAGGAGAACTGTCTCAAGTATGGGATTGTCCCGGAGAAGTTTGCCGACGAGATTCCGGAGCAGATCATGCTTTCCATGTCCAAGGACAAGAACTACCTCTCCAAGCCGGAGCTGTTCCTGCTGGACTTCCTGTCCACCTATGAGTGGGACCGTCCGCTGAACCTGCTCAACATGGGCGGGGACCTGAACGTGGGCATCAAGGATTACCTGATGTTCGACGGCTTCTCTTACCGCTTTACGCCCATCCGCAACAAGGTGAGTTCCACGGATGCCGGCAAGGTGGACGCCCTGCAGCTGTATCAGGATTTCAAGACCAAGTACAAGTGGGATGCCCTCAAGCGCACAGACTACTTTGTGGACTACCAGAACATGTACACCTTCCTGGGCGTGCTCAGCCAGCGGCAGTTGTTCCTCACGGTGGCCAACGCCCTGATTGATGCCGGAGAGGAGGAGAAGGCTCATGAAATCATGAATCTGTGCCAGGAGAATTTCCCGGAGAAGAATTTCCCGCTGGAAACCATCCCCGTGGGCTTTGTCGGCAACGACTACATGGTGGCCCAGATGATAGAGAATTATTACTATCTGGACGACTATGAGAAGGCCCGTGACCTGGCCGCCCGCTTTGGGGACCAGCTCACGGAAACCGCCCGCTTCTACCTGGAGTGGGGCTCCCTGGGCTCCCATGAGTTCGAAACCGCCTCGCGTGTGCTGCTGTATGTCTCCGACGTGTGCAAGCAGTACGGGGACACGGACCTCTCGGAGGCCATCGTGGCCAACCTGGAGGCTATGCTGCACGCTGCTTCGGGCGGCTCCTACCACACCGAGCGCTCCGTGGACACGTTGCAGGTGGCAGAATAATCCGCTGGCTTCCAGCATTGCGCCACCGGTGGGCCTCCCTCCTGGCGCAGGTCAGTGTACTCTACGGCGCAGGTCCGTTTTTGTGGTGGGGGCCTGCGCCATCAGAAGCACCTACAAGGCCGATTTGCGGCGCAAGTCAGTAGGACAAAATCGGACCTGCGCCATTCACCACACCCTCCTGCGCCATCCAGTGCACATCATTACGCGTTTTAGCACGAAATCGCGTTACTCCGTGCTCCGGTACATGACGGTCTCTTCAAAAATGACTATCTTTGCGAAAAATTATCAAGAGCTATGGCGGTAGAATTCCCTGCACAGTATTGGAAAGACTATGGACTGCTGGACAGCGGCAACGGTGAAAAGCTGGAGCGTTTTGGCAAATATGTCCTGAGAAGGCCGGAGCCCAAGGCCCTCTGGACGCCTTCCCTGCCGGATCAGGAGTGGAAGCGCCTGAGCCACGTAACCTTCCAGCCCGGCGCCGGATTCGGCAAGGCCGGCAAGGAGGACAGCGGCACCTGGAATAAAACCAAGAAGATGGAAGACCAGTGGAGCATTGCGTACAATGGGGAGCCGGATCCGGAAACCCATGCCGCCAGCGACCTCCACCTTTCCCTGCGCCTGGGCCTCACCTCTTTCAAGCACGTGGGCGTGTTCCCGGAGCAGGCCCCCAACTGGGAATTCATTTACAAGGAAACGGCCCGCCTCTCCCGCATTCACAAAGCCAACGGCCTGCCCGCCCCAAAGGTCCTGAACCTGTTCGCCTACACCGGTGCCGCATCCCTGGCCGCCAAGTGCGCCGGGGCCGATGTCACTCACCTGGACTCCGTGCGCCAGGTAGTCACCTGGGCCCGCGAGAACATGGAGCGCAGCGGCCTGGACGGCATTCGCTGGGTGGTGGAAGACGCCCTCAAGTTCGCTAAACGGGAAGCCAAGCGTGGCAACAAGTACGACGGCATCATCCTGGACCCGCCGGCCTACGGCCACGGCCCGGACGGCGAGAAATGGAAGCTGGACGAGCTCCTGTTCGGCCTGTTGCAAAACGTGGCCGCCATCCTCAGCGAACGCGACGCCTTCATGGTCCTGAACCTCTACTCCAACGGCTACAGCGCCGCCCTGGGAGAAACCGTAGTGCGGGAAGCCTTCCATGGAGCCTTCCGGGAAATGACCTCCGGGGAACTGGCCTTCAACGACTCTTTCGGGAAAGTGCTCCCGCTAAGCATCTACGTGCGGCTGAAACGCTAAGGGCGGCTCTTTTTTGAAAATCGTCCAAAGATTGTTAAATTTGTAGGCTGGAAATTAAGTTTTAAACACTATATCATGCAACAATTCATTGACAAGTACAACTTCAAAGGCAAGAAAGCCATTGTACGCGTAGATTTTAACGTTCCCCTGAACGAAAATTTTGAAATCACGGACGACACCCGTATCCGCCGTGCCATGCCCACCCTCAAAAAGGTGCTCGCAGAAGGTGGTTCCGTCATCATCATGTCCCACCTGGGCCGTCCCAAAAAAGTGGATCCCAAGTTCTCCCTCAAGCACATCGTGGGCCGCGTAAGCGAATGCCTGGGTGTTCCCGTACAGTTTGCCGATGACTGCCAGAAGGCCAAGGCCCAGGCCGATGCCCTGAAGCCCGGCGAGGCCCTCCTCCTGGAGAACCTCCGTTACTATGCAGAGGAAGAAGGCAAACCCCGCGGCCTGGCGGAGGATGCCACCGACGAGGAAAAGAAGGCCGCCAAGGCTGCCGTGAAGGCCTCCCAGAAGGAGTTCGTGAAAACCCTCGCCAGCTATGCCGACTGCTACATCAACGACGCCTTCGGCACCGCACACCGTGCGCACGCCTCCACCGCCCTCATCGCCGAGTACTTCCCCAATGACAAAATGTTCGGCTACCTGATGGAAGGCGAAATCAAGGCCATCGACAATGTGCTCAAGAACGCCAAGCGCCCCCTCACCGCCATCATCGGCGGTTCCAAGGTGAGCTCCAAGCTGGCCGTCCTGAAGAACCTGGTGGGCAAGGTGGACAACCTCATCATCGGCGGCGGCATGGGTTACACCTTCATCAAGGCCCAGGGCGGTAAAATCGGCCAGTCCCTGCATGAGGATGAACTCATTCCCGATGCACTGGAGATTATGAAGGAAGCCAAGGAGCGCGGCGTCAATCTGTCCCTGTCCGTCGCTACCGTCTGCGGCCAGGCCTTCGACAACGACACGCCCCGCAAGATTTTCCCCATCACCGAAATTCCTGACGATTGGGAAGGCATGGATGCCGCACCCGAGAGCCTGGAGAACTGGAAGAAGATTATCCTGAGCTCCAAGACCATCCTTTGGAACGGCCCCGTGGGCGTGTTTGAACTGCCCAACTTCGCCAAGGGTACCCTGCAGATTGCAGAAGACCTGGCCGAGGCCACCAAGAACGGCGCCTACACCCTGGTGGGTGGCGGTGACTCCGTGGCCGCCGTTACCCAGATGGGCTACGCAGACAAGGTGAGCTACGTCTCCACCGGCGGCGGCGCCATGCTGGAAGCCATCGAGGGCAAAATCCTCCCCGGCATCGCAGCCATTCAGGACTAAAAGTTATTTCGCGTGGGCGAAGTGAGTGGGCTCCTTTTTCGGGGAGCCCTTTTCTGTGTGCACGGCGCGGGCGGGGATTTTTTTCACATAGGCATACACCAGGAAGCCGATGCCCAGCAGAATGAAGGGGATACTGAGCAGCTGTCCCATGTTCAGGACCATGCTGGCTTCAAATTCCACCTGGTCGTTCTTGACGAACTCGATGAGGAAGCGGCTGCCGAAGCACACGATGAAGAAAATCCCGAAGTAGGTGCCGCGGTAGGTCTTGTCCAGCCCCCATTTGTACAGGGCGGTGAGCCCCAGGCCCAGCACCAGATAGGTGAGCGCCTCATACAGCTGGGTAGGGTGGCAGGGAGCGGTTTCCCCGTTGCGCTCGAACACAAAGCCCCAGGGAAGGTCCGTTGGACCGCCGTAAATCTCTGAATTGAAGAGGTTTCCCAGGCGGATGAAGCAGGCCGCATAGGCAATGGGAATTACCAGATGGTCCACCATCCACACAAAGTCAAAGTCGTGGGCGGGGCCGTACTTCCTGGCAAACCACCATACGCCAAGGATTAGGGCGATGGTGCCGCCGTGGCTGGCCAGTCCGCCTTTCCAGGGCATGAAGATTTCCCAGAATCCGGCCCATGAACCAAAGTAGTAATCCGGCTGATAAAAGAGGCAATGGCCCAGCCGGGCGCCAACGATGGTGCAGATGAGCAGCATGTACAGGAGCGGGTCCAGCAGGGACTCCGGGATGCGCTCCCGCTTGAACATGGCTTTTACGATAAACCAGCCCAGGATGAACCCGCTCACGAACAGGAGCGAGTACCAGCGTAGCTCAAATCCCCCCATCCTGAGGATGGCCGGGTCCACATTCCAATGTACTACCAAATATTCCATGTCGCAAAGATAGAAAAAAATATTTGCTTAGGCTTGGAATTTGCAGTAAATTTGCCACTTAATTAGTTGGTAAGTTATGAAGAAATGTATTCTGGCGCTTATGCTGCTGCTTCCGCTGCATGCATGGGCGCAATACCAGGAGACCGGCCCCGTGCAAAAAGATTCGACGGTGGTCCTCAGCCTGGAAGACGCGCTGAAAATCGCCCTGTCGGAAAATACTTCCATCAAGGTGGCCGATTTGGAAATCAAGCGCCAAAAGTATGCGCAGAAGGGTGCCTATGGCGCCTTGTTCCCGCAAATCAGCGCAACCGGCATGTACAGCTATGCCATCCAGAAGCAGAAGGTGTTCTTTGGCTCGGACGACACCAGCCAGAGCAGCAGCTCCGGCGGCGGCATGGCCTCCATGATGTCCGGGGCGATGGAACCCATCATGTATTATATCAAGCAGTTGTACGATGCCACCAACCTGCCGTTCGTGCCGTACGTGCCGCCTGCAAAGGAGAACACGACCAGCAGCGACCCTATCGAAATGGGCCGCCGCAACCAGGTGCAGCTGAGTGTTTCCGCCGCCATGCCGCTGGTGAACGTGCAGCTGTGGGAGAGTCTCCGGCTCACCAAGGACCAGGTGGAACTCACCATTGAAAAGGCCCGTGAGTCCCGTCTGGGTACGGTGACCTCTGTCAAGCAGGCCTATTTCGCCGTGCTCATGGCCAAGGCTTCCTACGATGTGTATAATGCCGTTCTGGAGAACGCCGCGCACAACCTCAAGCTCACGGAAAGCCGCTACAACGTGCAGAAGGCCTCCGAGATGGACCTGGCCCGTGCGCAAAGCAGCTTTGCGGCCGCCATCCCCAACCTGTACAACGCGGAAAATGCCATCCAACTGGGTCTGTGGCAGCTGAAAGCCGTCATGGGCGTGGCGCTGGACGCCCCCATCGACATAGAAGGCAGGCTGTCCGACTATGCCGGGGCGATGTTCCGTGACCTGACCGAAGGTGAAGGGGCGGACCTGGAGCGGAACTCCCAGCTCCGTCAGCTGGCCACCCAGGCGGAAATCCTGGCCCGTCAAATCCGCATGCAGCAGTTTGCTTACATCCCTACGCTGAACCTCTCGCTTACGTATAACTACTACACCCAGAGCGACAAATTCAACCTGAGCCAGTGGAAATGGCTGCCTTCCAGCACCATGGTGTTCACCCTGAGCATCCCCATCTTCTCCGGCGGCCAGCGTTACCACGCCATCAAGCAGACGCGTGTCCAGGCGGACGAACTCCAGCTCCAGCGGGAGAACACCGAGCGCCAGCTGCGCATCAGCATCCGGCAGAACCTGAACACCATGTCCACGGCCATGAAAACCTACGATGCCGCCAACGAGGCGCTCAAGAGTGCGGAAAAGGCCTATGACATTGCCTCCAAGAGCTATGAAGTGGGCAAAACCACGTTCACGGACTTGAACAACACCGAACTTACCCTTACCCAGACCCGTCTGCAGGCCGCGCAGGCCGTGTACAACTTCGTGGTGGCCAAGGCCACCCTGGAGCAAACCCTGGGTTACGATTTTACCGAAGAAAAGTAGAAAAAGAGATATGAAAAGCAAAATGGCAACAATCCTTGCTCTCCTCACGGCCGTCGCCTGTGGGAGCAATGAGAGCAAGACGGAGCAGGCCGCTCCCGCAGCGGTGACCCCGAAGGTGGAGGTGGCGGAGGCCCGGGCCCGCGCCGTCCCCCAGGAAAACACTTATGCCTCCACGGTGGAGGCCTATGTGGTGAACAATATCATGCCGCAGCAAGGTGGCCGCATCCGCAAAATCAACGTGGAGGTAGGGGACTACGTGTCCAAGGGCCAGATCCTGGCCGAGATGGACCGCCTCCAGCTGGACCAGCTGGCCCTCCAGATTCAGAACGACAACGTGGAATATGAGCGCCTGAAGAGCCTGTACCAGGAAGGCGGCGTGTCCAAGAGTGACTTCGAGGCCGCGGAACTGGGCTACAAGGTGCGCAAGTCCAACTACGACAACGTGGAGGAAAACACCATTCTCCGCAGCCCCATAACCGGCTACGTCACCGCCCGCAACTTCGACGTGGGAGACATGTTCAGCATGAGTGCTCCGCTGTTCACCGTACAGCAGGTGGTTCCCGTCAAACTGCTCGTGGGCATTTCCGAGAGCGAATACACCAAGGTGAAGAAGGGCGACGCCGTCACCCTTACGGTAGATGCCATCCCCGGAAAAACCTTTCACGGCAAGATTGAACGCCTGTATCCCGTGATTGACGCCGCCACCCACACCTTCAAGGCGGAAGTGGTGGTTCCCAATGCAGACAAGGTCCTGCGTCCCGGCATGTACGCCCGTGTAACGGTGAATTTCGGTTCCCGCAACAGCGTGGTGGTCCCCGACCAGGCCCTGGTGAAACAGGAAGGCACCGGCACCCGCTTCATCTTTGTGCTGCAGGAGGACGGTACCGTAAAATATCTGCCGGTAAAGACCGGCCGTCACATGGGGACCGAATATGAGATTACCGAAGGCCTGCAGGATGGCTGGAAGGTGGTTGTGAAAGGACAGGCCGGCCTGCGTGACGGCATGAAGGTGAATGTGCTATGAGTATCTACAGAACAGCCGTCAACAATCCGGTCACCACGGGACTTATCTTCCTGGCATTCGCCATCCTGGGCGTTTTCGCCCTTACGCGCCTGCCGGTAGATACCTTCCCCGACGTGGAGTCCAACGTCATTATGGTGATGAGCTCCTATCCCGGCGCTTCGGCGGAGGATGTGGAGAACAACCTCACCAAACTGTTGGAAAACTCCCTCAATGGTGTATCGGACCTGAAAAACATTACTTCCAACTCCCGTGAGAACATTTCCGTCCTTACGCTGGAGTTTGAGTATGGAACAGACATCGATGAAGCCACCAACGACGTACGGGACAAGTTGGACATGATATCGCAGCGCCTGCCGGACGGTGCGTCGCTGCCTTTCCTGTTCAAGTTCAGCGTGGACGACATGCCCATCATGATCATGGCCGCTACTGCGGACCAGAGCGTGAGTGCGCTGGACAAGCTCTTAGACGAGCGCATCGCCACCCCGCTGGGCCGCGTGTCCGGTGTGGGTACGGTGTCGGTGGCCGGCGCCCCCAAGCGGGAAATCCATGTCTTCTGCGACCCGGCCAAACTGGAGGCGTACAACCTCTCCATCCCGGCCATTTCGCAGATTATCGCCGCGGAGAACCGGAACATCCCTTCCGGCAGCATCGACATTGGTTCCGACACCTATACCCTCCGCATCAAGAAGGAGTTCCAGGACCCGTCGGAACTGCTGGACGTGGTGCTGGGCAGCTTCAACGGCGGTACCATCTACCTGCGTGACGTGGCCCGCGTGGTGGACGACGTGGAGGAAAAGTCGCAGGAGTCCTATACCAACGGCACCCGCGGCGCGCAAATCATCATCCAGAAGCAGGCCGGTTACAACACCGTGCAGGTTATCCGCAAGGTAAAGAAGGAGATGGCCCGCCTGGAGCGCAATCTTCCTGCCGATATCAAGATTACCACCGTGGTGGACAACTCGTCCAACATCCTCCGTACCATCAATTCCCTGAAGGACACCATCCTCATCACCTTCCTGGTGGTGATGCTGGTGGTGTTCCTCTTCCTGGGCCGGCTGAAAGGTACGCTCATCGTGGTGCTGTCCATCCCGATCGCCCTCCTGGCCTCCCTGCTGTACCTGTTCGCGACGGGCAATACGCTCAACATCATTTCCATGAGCGCCCTGTCCATTGCCATCGGCATGGTGGTGGACGATGCCATTGTGGTGCTGGAGAACGTGACCTCGCATCTGGAAAGGGGGGAGAAGCCCAAGGAGGCGGCGGTGCACGGCACGGCGGAGGTGGGTATCTCCGTTATCGCCTCCACCCTTACCATGCTGTGCGTGTTCCTGCCCCTGACCATGATTTCCGGCATGGCCGGTATCATGTTCAAGCAGCTGGGCTGGATTGTGTCCATCATCATGATTGTGTCCACCACGGCCGCCCTTACGCTGGTCCCCATGCTTTGCTCGCAGCTCATGGACAACAACATGAACAGCGGCAAGTTCTTTACGCTGGTATTCGGCCCGGTAAACAAGGCACTGGACGGCATCTCCGCCGGTTACGCCCACCTCATCGCCTGGTGCATGAACCACAAGAAGTGGGTGCTGGCAGGGGCTATCGTCATTTTTGCAGGCGTCATGGGCATTTACGGACCGCGCATGAAAACGGAGTATTTCCCCAATGCGGACTCCGGCCGTATGACGGCCACCATCGAACTGCCCATCGGGACGGCGCAGGACGTCACCCGTGAGGTCGCGGCCCGCATCTATGCCAAGCTGGTGGAAGACATTCCCGAAATCCATGTGCTCAGCTACCGTTTCGGCCAGGCCGATTCCGACAACGCCTTTGCCTCCATGCAGCAGAACGGCACGTACCTCATCTCCATGAACATCAACGTGGGTTCCATGGAAAACCGTACGCGTGCGGTCAGTGAGCTGGCCGATATTGTCCGTGCAGACCTTCGTTCCTTCCCGGAAATCAACAAGTTTAATGTGACCGAAGGTGGCGGCGGCATGGGCGGCCGGGCATCGGTCCAGCTGGAAATCTACGGATACGACTTCACGGAAACGGAGAACGCGGCCCGCGCCGTGCGTCAGCGCATGATGGACAGCGGCCTGTTCACCCAGGCCATCCTGTCGCGAGACCAGTACACGCCGGAATACGAGGTGGACTTCGACCGGGAAAAACTGGCCCTGAACGGCCTTTCTTCCGTGAGTGCCGCCGCAGCCGTGTCAGCCGCCATGTCCGGATCGGTGGGCTCCTACTACCGTGAGGACGGCGAGGAGTACAACATCCGCGTGCGCTATGCGCCGGAGTTCCGTACCTCCATCGAGGACATCGAGAACATCATGATTTACAATACGCAGGGGCGCGGGATCCGCGTGAAGGACCTGGGCCGCATCGTGGAGTCCAAGGTGCCGCCCACCATCCAGC